>JAFRIL010000197.1 GCA_017432845.1 Lachnospiraceae bacterium
ATGGGCATGTCCGGCGATTATACGGTCGCGATCGAAGAAGGGGCGACGTTTATCAGAGTCGGGACAAAGATATTCGGCGGACGATAAAGGGAGAATAGGGGAAAGATAGGAGATTATTATGGGTTTACTGGACAAAATGCTTGGCGCGATGAAGTATGATGACGATGACGAGTATGAAGAGGACGGTTTTTACGACGACGACTACGAAGAAAAGCCCTCCAATCGTTCCGTAAATAAAAGAGCAGTCAAAGCCCAGACTCTTGATGATGACGAAGATGTCAAGAAGGCGCCGGCAAGGAACACACCCCGAAACGGCAGAAGCCGGATGATGAGCAACGGAATGGAAGTTTGTGTTATAAAACCCACTTCCGTTGAGGACGCAAGAGAGATAACCGATACACTTCTTGAAAATCATACGGTGCTGCTCAATATGGAAGGCCTTGATGTTGACATGGCGCAGAGGATCATAGATTTCACGAGCGGCAGCACATATGCCATAGACGGTAATCTGCAGAAGATATCTCATTACATATTTATCCTGACTCCGAAGAATGTTGATGTTTCGGGTGATTTTCAGGAGATCCTGTCCGGAGCGTTCGATGTTCCGGCACTGAACAACAAGTTTTGACTGAAGGCTTCCGATGAAAGTCGGAAGCTTTTTTTTAAGATCATGGAAGCAGAAAACAAGATTGAAATATCATATAACAACAGCGGCAAATATCCTGTCGTGATCGAAAACGGTTATGAAGGCCTGGCTCCTCTGGTATCGGATATGTTCCCGAACCTTAAGCGGATAATGATCATAACGGATTCCAACGTTTCGAAGCTGTATCTGGATAAAGTAAGGATTGTGCTCGGCGGATGCTGCGACACGATCACTTCATTTGAATTCGAGGCGGGAGAATCTAGTAAAAATCTGTCTACGGTAAATGATTGTTACAATAAGCTCCTGGCCGGTGATTTTAACAGAAGGGATCTGATCGTTGCGCTCGGCGGCGGTGTTACCGGCGATATGGCTGCATTTGTTGCCTCAACATATATGCGCGGGACCAAATTCATCAACCTTCCAACAACACTTCTGGCCATGGCGGATTCTTCGGTCGGCGGAAAATGCGGTGTTGACTATGATTCATACAAGAATATAGTCGGAAGCATATATATGCCTTCACTCGTATACATGTCCACATCTTCACTTGCGACGCTGCCTGAGAGGGAATACTCATCCGGGATGGCAGAGATATTAAAAGCCGGACTTATCAAGGACGGCCGGTTTTATGAATGGCTCATAAACAATTTCTCCGAGATTATGGACAGGGATCCGGAAGCGGTAGCTTATATGCTTAATAAAGCTGTTTCGATCAAACAGTTTTATGTTACAAAGGATCCTTACGAGGAAAACGAGCGTATGATATTAAACTTCGGTCATACGATAGGTCATGCGCTTGAAAAATACTATGAGTTCAACTATCTACACGGAGAGTGCGTGGCTTTGGGAATGGTGGCTGCGGCATTCATATCCTATAAAAGATCCATGCTGTCGGCGGAAGAGTATTACGAGATAAGGGATATGTTCGTACCTTTCGGTCTGCCTATATCGGTAGATGAGGCCGATACGGCAAAGGTCATTTCCAACATAGGACACGATAAGAAGAATACCGACACGGGACTTCGATTCATATTGCTTAAAAAGGCCGGAAAGGCCGTTATCGCTAATGATGTAACGGATGATGAGATAAAAGAAGCGGTCGGGGAACTGATCGCCCCATGGGATTGATATGAGAACGCATACGAAAAGATGTTTATTATACCTGATACTGTTTGTGATACTTACCGTGATCGACAGGTTAACAAAAAACTGGGCTGTAATCCGGCTTCTTGATAATGAAGCCATACCGCTCATTCCCGGCGTACTGGAATTGTTCTATCTGCCTAACGGCAACACGGGAGCCGCATTCGGTATACTATCCGGACACCGCGTTCTGTTTCTTGTTATAGCTTTTATTGTTGTTGCAGCGATAATCTATCTGCTGTGGAACATGCCGGATGATAAAAAATACGGACCGGTCGCGACACTCCTTGTATTTATTGCCGCCGGTGGAGCCGGGAATATGATCGACAGGTTCTTTAACGGCTATGTTGTTGATTTTATTTATATCTCAGCTATCAATTTCCCGATATTCAACGTTGCCGATATGTATGTGAGCGTTTGTACGGTAATACTCGCACTGATCGTTCTGTTCAAACTGAAAGAGGACGATTACAACACGCTTGAGACGGCATTTTCAAGGCCTTTATCGAGGCTGTTTTCCAAAAAGAAATGAAAGAATATCTGCTCAGAGTAGAAGAAGATAACGAAAACGAGAGGATCGACAGGTATGTTGCGGGCGTACTTGCCGATCTTTCACGTTCATATATCCAAAAGCTCATAGAATCGGGCAACCTTTCGGTTGACGGCAAAAATGTAAAGAGCGGATATAAACTGAAGAAGGGACAGCAGATAAGAGTTGTCACACCTGACAGTATCATCCCCGATATATTGCCCGAAGACATCCCGCTTGACATACTGTATGAAGATGAAGACGTACTTGTCGTAAACAAGCCGAAAGGGATGGTAGTACATCCAGCTCCCGGGCATTATGAACACACTCTGGTAAATGCCGTGATGTATCACTGTAAAGGCAGTCTTTCAGGTATTAACGGAGTCTTAAGGCCGGGGATAGTTCACCGTATAGACAAGGATACTTCCGGTTCCGTACTTATCTGTAAGAACGACGAATCCCATGCATGCATCGCAAAACAGCTTGAAAATCATTCTATAAAACGCGAGTATCGTGTGATCGTGTGCGGTGTTATCAAAGACGATAAAGGAACAGTTGACAGACCTATAGCAAGGAGCGCATCGGATCGCAAGAAGATGTGCACACGGTCTGACGGCAAGAGAGCAGTCACGCATTATGAGGTCATTAAACGTTTTGATGATTATACATACCTAAGATGTATCCTCGAGACGGGACGAACTCATCAGATAAGAGTTCACATGTCATCGATCGGACATCCCGTTGCCGGAGATGAGGTATACGGTAACAAGGCAAAGACACCCGTTGACACTTGCGGACAGGCTCTTCACGCCATGATACTGGGATTTTCGCACCCGTCAGACGGACACTATGTTGAGACAGTTGCTCCGCTTCCGGATTATTTTGAAGAATTTCTAAATAAGTGCGAAAAAGTTGTTAAAAAATGAAAAGTTATGTGGTAGAATACTTTATTATATGGTCTAACATATAAAATATTTGGTGGAGGGTTACTTATGAGCGAAGAGAACAAAACTGAAGTTATCAATCCTTACACAGGCAGTTCCAAACTGACCGAGTCCGATGTAAGGGAAATGCTTTCCAAGGTTAAGGATGGCGACAACCAGGTCATTGCACGGATCCTCGTGGAAATGATGAAGGAGAATGAAGAGTCTCAGAAGCGTGTTAAGATCCAGAGTATTTTCTCTCTGTGCGCATCTGTTCTGTGCCTTATCATCCTTATCATCATGCTCGTTACGATCAAGAACTTCATTCCCCAGCTCGAGACAGCTGTTGCGAATGCAAACAACCTGATCGTTTCCGTAAGCGATGAAGTTACAAAGGTTTCCGAGGTTGTTGATGATGCTACCGTTATCATCAATCAAGCCGGAGATGCCATGACTGAAGCAAGCAAAGCCATCACAACAGCAAGTAGCGCTATCGAGAGCGTTAACGGTATGATGGGTGAAGTTCAGGCTGTTGTTGATAATCTTGACAAGAGCACACAGGAACTTGCAGCTATCAATCTTGATGAGATGCTCGGTAATGTTAACTCTCTTGTTGAGACAAGTGAGAAGAGTGTTCAGGATACAGTCAAGAAGATCGACGACGTGGATCTTGATTCCCTCAACAAGGCCATTAAGGATCTTAGCACTATCATTGCTCCTCTGGCTAAGCTGTTCAAGAAGTAATTACAGATCTAAAAGATTATAAAGAAGGTATATTTATGATAGGCGCTGACGCTGTCGTAAAATGCCTGGAAAAAGAAGGGGTAACAACGCTGTTCGGGTATCCGGGCGTGGCGATTTGCCCCTTCTTTAACAGCATTTTAAACACTAAAATAGAATCAATACTCGTAAGGAGCGAACAAAATGCCGCACATGCCGCAAGCGGCTATGCAAGAGTGACCGGCAAGGCCGGTGTCTGTGTAGCAACAAGCGGCCCGGGTGCGACCAATCTGATCACCGGAATAGCTACAGCTTATGCCGATTCGATCCCCCTGATTTGTATAACCGGGCAGGTCGACTCAAAACTTCTCGGAAGCGATGTGTTCCAGGAAGCGGATATTACCGGTGCAGCAGAGAGTTTCGTTAAATACAGTTATCTTGTAAAGGATGCGGTTGATATACCCCGTGTCATGAAGGAAGCTTTTCATATCGCACAGACAGGCCGTAAAGGTCCTGTACTTATCGATATCCCCATTGATGTTCAGAACAAAACCATCCCGTCATTTCGGTATCCCGAGTCGGTCAATATGCGTACATATAAACCGACAGTAAAAGGGCATGCCGTTCAGATCAGGAAGGTCGGAAAAGAACTGGAAAAGGCGCATAAACCGCTTATCCTTGCGGGAGGAGGAGTCATTCTTTCGGGTGCATCAAGCCAGCTTTGTGATTTTTCCCACAAATACAATATCCCTGTGGTATCCACAATGATGGGGATCGGTGCTATGTCATCATCCGACGATATGTACTACGGAATGATCGGAAACAACGGAAGAATCAGTGCCAATAAGGCAATGCAGGAGTCCGATCTTCTGATCGTGATAGGTGCCAGGATCGCAGACAGGGCAGTATCATCGCCTGATCTGGTGGCAAAGGACACCGTTCTCATCCATATTGACGTTGATCCCGCAGAGATCGGTAAGAATGTCGGACCGACCATACCCATAGTAGGTGATATCAAGCACATATTTGCCGATCTTGCCAAGGAAAGCATAACCTGTGATTTTTCCCCATGGTGTAAGACGCTTGACGGATACAGGAATGCCGAAAAGCCGCGCAAAAAGCCCGGAAAGGGTTATGTTGATCCTGCCGTATTTGTACGCACGCTTTCGGAAATGATGGATGATATGGCAGTATATGTCGCGGATGTGGGACAGAACCAGATGTGGTCATGTATGTATTATGTGGCCAAATCGGGAAAGTTCCTGACAAGCGGCGGAATGGGAACGATGGGCTACTCCATACCCGCAGCCATAGGTGCAAAAAAGGCCGACAAAAAGCTCCAGGTCGTTGCCGTATGCGGTGACGGTTCATTCCAGATGTCAATGAACGAACTGGCAACGATGGCAGAGAACGGGATCGATGTCAAGGTCATTGTATTTAATAACGGTTATCTTGGTCTTGTCAGGGAATATCAGCACAATACATACAATAAGAATTATTCGATGGTCTCTCTCGGAAGATATCCGGATATCTCAAAGATCGCAGAAGCTTATGACATGCCGTATATTAAACTTTCCGATAACAAAGGCATGGAAGATACGATCGGACAATTCCTTAAGATCAAAGGACGTGCCATCATGGAAGTAATGCTCGATCCGATGGATTGTGTTAAAGATGTCAGGATTACGAAGTAATCGTGACAAGGCGACATCGATGCAATCGATGTTGGGAAAGATGTCAGTAGCACGAAGTAATCGTGACAAGGGGAACACATACGATGAAACGATTATATTCAATACTTGTTGAGAACAGGGCCGGTGTTCTGTCAAAGGTTTCCGGACTGTTTGCCAGAAGATGTTTTAATATCGATTCTCTTGCGGTCGGGATAACGGACGATCCTGATGTTTCATGCATCACCGTTGTAAGCTCCGGAGATCCCGGGACGCTCGAGCAGATAGAGAAACAGCTTAACAAGAAGATAGATGTCATAAAGATCAAGACATTTTCCGAAGAGGAGAGCATTTCAAGGGAGCTAATGCTCGTCAAGGTCAAATATACACTTAAGAACCGTCGTGAGATCATGGAGATCTGCGAGATACTTCATGCCGAGATAGTCGACATGTCAAAGAATCAGATGATGATCCAGATATGCGATACACCAGAAAAGACACAGCTCCTTCTTAAGATGCTTGGTGGAGTTGCAATAACGGAAGTTGCAAGATGCGGTACTTTGGCACTTCCCAAGTGCTCGATATCCGATTAAGCATTCATTGACAACAAAAATCGGTGATACTACAATTATTGCTGTATTATTCGTAAAAGGAGCGTGTTTTAAATGATCAAAGTCATACAGCTGATCGTTGACAACACGTCCGGTGTTCTTTCAAGGATATCCGGACTGTTTTCAAGAAGAGGCTACAACATCGAAAGCATAACCGCCGGAATAACCGCCGATCCGAGATACACGAGGATCACCATCGTTACGAGCGGAGATGAGAATATCCTTGAACAGATTGAAAAGCAGGTCAGCAAGCTCATCGATGTAAGGGATCTTAGGGTACTTGCACCCGAAGAGTCCGTCTACAGAGAGCTTGTACTGATAAAGGTCAAGGTCGGAGACGATAAAAGGCAGGGCCTTGTTACCGTTTGTGACGTATTCCGTGCCAAGATAATAGATATAGCAAAAGATTCGATGATAATCGAACTGACGGGTACCCAGTCAAAGATCAACGCATTCATAGATATGCTCAGTGACTATGAGATACTCGAGATAGCAAGAACCGGTATAGCAGGTCTTCGCCGAGGAAGCGAAGGCGTTGTATATCTAAATGATTAAACCTTAGGAGGAAAGAAACAAAATGCAGAGAATTTTTTATCAGGAAGACTGTAACCTGTCCATGCTGGACAAAAAGACTATCGCCGTTATCGGATACGGCAGTCAGGGACACGCACATGCGCTCAACGCAAAAGAGAGCGGATGCCATGTGATAATCGGATTGTATGAAGGCTCAAAGAGCTGGAAGAGAGCTGAAGAGCAGGGGTTTGAAGTTTATACTGCCGCTGAAGCCGCTAAGAAAGCCGATATCATCATGATCCTGATAAACGACGAACTTCAGGCCGATATGTATAAGAAGGATATAGAGCCCAACCTTGAAGCAGGGAACATGCTCATGTTCGCACACGGTTTCAATATTCATTTCGGATGTATCAAGCCTCCCAAGGATGTTGACGTTACAATGGTTGCTCCCAAAGGACCGGGACATACTGTCAGAAGCGAATACCAGGCAGGCAAGGGCGTTCCCTGTCTTGTAGCTGTTGAGCAGGATGCTTCCGGAAAGGCACTTGAGATCGCACTTGCTTACTCACTTGCTATCGGCGGAGCAAGAGCCGGTGTTCTTGAGACCACGTTCCGTACAGAGACCGAGACAGACCTGTTCGGTGAACAGGCGGTATTATGCGGTGGTGTATGTGCTCTTATGCAGGCAGGTTTTGAGACACTTGTAGAAGCCGGATATGATGAAAGAAATGCATATTTCGAGTGTATCCATGAGATGAAGCTCATCGTTGATCTTATATATCAGTCGGGATTTGCAGGAATGAGATATTCGATATCAAATACAGCCGAGTATGGCGATTATGTGACCGGACCGAAGATCATCACGGAAGATACGAAGAAGGCTATGAAGAAGATCCTTTCAGACATTCAGGACGGTACATTTGCCAAGGAATTCCTTCTCGATATGTCACCTGCCGGAAGAAAGGTTCATTTCAATGCCATGAGAAAGCTCGCAGCCGAGCATCCTTCGGAGAAAGTCGGCGAAGAAGTGCGTAAGCTCTATTCATGGAACAATGAAGACGAAAAGCTGATCAATAACTGACAAATGATCATAACCAAAGGAGGAATGGCGTGAAGAGCATAATCACGGTTGGAAGACAGTTTGGAACAGGCGGACATGAGATAGGACAGAAGCTTGCCGAAAAGCTCGGTATTAAATGCTATGACAAAGACCTTATCAAAAGAGTTGCACAGGAATCCGGACTGTGCCCTGAGATACTCGAAAACAATGATGAGCGTCCTACAAGTTCGTTTTTGTACAATCTTGTCATGGACACTTACTCCTTTGGCATAACCAATACAAATTATGTGGACATGCCAATATCACACAAGGTTTTCCTGGCGCAGTTTGATACGATCAAGAAGATCGCCAACGAAGGCCCGTGTGTGATAGTCGGCAGGTGCGCAGATTATGCGCTTGCAGATTACGACAACGTTCTGAACCTCTTTATTTACGGAGACATGGATAAACGTATCTCCAGGGTCATGAACAAATACAGTGTCTCTGAAAAAGAGGCACGTGACATGATCATCAAGAAAGACAAGCAGCGTGCCAGCTATTATAACTATTATTCCACAAAGAAATGGGGAAAGGCCGAAACATACAATCTCTGCGTGGATTCAACGCTTCTGGGACGCGACGGAACTGTAAATCTGCTGTATCAGTTCGTAATGGATTACGAAGACATGATCACAGCCAACAGATGATCGGTGAGGCATATTGAAGGACAACAATCGCAATCACAATTTTTTCTTTAAGGCAGGACTTAACGGGCTTCTAATCGCATGCGGAGGGATTTTCTTCTATTATATCCTTTTCCATTCCGACAAGTTTACGGCACTTATTTATAAGTCGCTGTCTGTTCTGACACCGCTTATCAGCGGGCTTATCATCGCGTATATCCTTAATCCGGTAATGCGTTTTCTCGAAAACAGGTGTTTTTTTCCTTTATTAAACAGAATTAAGAATGAAAAAATACGGAATTTCACGAAAGCAAAGAGGATAATCAGGATCATCAGCGCGTTTATTACGCTTATTCTGTTCATAGCCGTAATATATGCACTTGTTATGTTATTGATTCCTCAGATGTTTGTTAGTATTAAGAGTATCCTCAGAAAAGCATCTGATTTCTTCCTGAATATCAATGACTATTATGATAAAGTACTTGTCGGACAGCCGCGTCTTGAAGAGATCCTCAAGCAATACAGTGTGGATTTATCACAGCTTTTCTATACAAAGGTACTTCCGTACTTCGAAGATTTGATAAGCAATACATCGACCAGTCTTGTAGGAAGCATAATATCCATATTCAAAAGCCTTATCAATTTTATTATTGGTATAATCATCGCCCTGCATCTTCTAATTGATAAGGAAAAATACTGTGCACAGGCCAAGAGGGTACTGTATGCATTCCTTAAGCGGGAGAGAGCCAATAACTTCATAAATAACTTGCGTTATTCAGACAAGATATTCGGCGGATTCATTTCAGCGAAGGTCATAGATTCAATAATAATCGGAATTCTGTGTTATATAGGAATGCTTATATTAAAGCTTCCATATCCGATCCTTATTGCAGTTGTCGTTGGAATAACTAATGTTATTCCATATTTCGGACCCTTTATCGGTG
>JAFRIL010000198.1 GCA_017432845.1 Lachnospiraceae bacterium
CTGCAGTTTTGCCAGGATACAGTTCACGCCGGATACTCTTCCCGGAGACATCACCGGTCTTGCGGTATATAACATGAAATCGGGTGATTTTGAGTTCAGGGAAGGCGTGATAATGCATCAGATGATCCTGGCAGATGAGATCAACAGGACTTCTCCCAAGACACAGGCGGCACTGCTTGAGGCGATGGCGGAAGGAAAGGTCACCGTAGATGGAAACAGCTATGAACTGCCCAGGCCGTTCATGGTGATCGCGACACAGAATCCCGTCGAATTCCTCGGAACGTATCCGCTTCCCGAAGCCCAGATGGACAGGTTCATGATGAGGCTGACGATAGGTTATCCGGACGCATCATCGGAGATACGTATGGCGTCCGATCATATCGGACAGAAGACGATAGAGGATATAACAGCCATCTGCAGCGCCTCAGATATCATCAGTCTGCAGGAAGAGACAAAGAATATCCATGTCAGCGAGAAACTTCTCGGATATGCCCAGCAGATCGTCTCCTCCACCCGAAGCGAAAAGAGGTTTGTTACAGGGGCGAGTCCCCGTGCATATCTGGCACTTGTTGATGCATCCCGTGCGAAGGCGCTCCTTGCGGGAAGGGATTTTGTCACACCGGATGACGTCAAGGCGGTAGCGGTAAACGTTCTTCATCACAGACTGACTCTTACATCCGAGGCCAGGATCAGAAAAGACGACACCGACCGGATAATAACGGAGAGAATCCTTGCCGTAAAGATCCCGATGGAGTGACCCTTCTATGAGAAGAAACCGGATCATCTGGCTTGTTTTTTTTATCATGTCGGTCGTCGCGATCTCATTTTACGGCGGTTCGGTAAGTTATGGCATATTCTTTGTCCTTACGGCCATACCGGTCGTATCGCTTCTATACATCCTTCTTGTCATAGTGTGGTTTAAGATATACCAGAAACTAGAGGGAAGGAATGTCGTTGCCAATCACAGGACGGATTTTTACTTCACGCTTCAGAATGAAAGTCTTTTGGCTTTTGCGGGTATCCGCGTTCTTTTTTATTCCGATTACTCAACGATAGACGGACTTGACGACAGGATCGAATACGAACTTGCTTCCCATTCGGGGATAAGGAAGCAGACCGGTCTCATATGCAGATACCGGGGAGAATACGAGGTCGGGATCAGGACGATAATAGTTACTGATCTTTTCAGGCTCTTTTCCATATCATATAAAAACAAAGAGCCGCTCAGGGTAACGGTAAGACCTGATATCGTAAAGCTGTCAGCTCTGAATGACCGGGCGGATATCATAACAAGCGCCAGGGATATCGGAACAGATATGACTGAACCAGATGCGCTCGTTCGCGAATATGCACCCGGCGATGACCGCCGGATGATCCACTGGAAGGCGTCCGCGGCAAGCGGAAAGCTCATGGTCAGAAACCGTATCGCACAGCAGCGTTCCGGAGTTGCGATCATAATGGATCCGAGGCGTATCAGGGAAGATCCCGCTTGGTATATTCCCATCGAAAACAGGATGCTTGAAGAAGCGATAGCCCTCACCCTTTACTATTGCAGCAAAAATGTAAGGGTGGGATTTATGAGCCGTAACATAACATCGGATGTTGACAGTATGGACGGCTTCGAGAGCTTTTATGAAAGCATGTGTCTGTTCGACTTTGACGAAGATCCTGATATCGTATCATTTTATAATGATGCACTATTTTGCGGATCCGTCATGGACAAGACAGGTGTGTATTATCTGACGCACACATGGGATGAGGGTTCGCGCGAATTTACAAAACAGCTGTCTTATAGAGGACAGACTGTCACGGTGATCCTGACAGGCATAAAAGGACAGACCGGTGATCTTTCATCAGATGACATTATCGTGATCGGAACGGATGATGATCTGAAGGAGGTGCTGGAATGACAGCCTTTATCTATGATCTGTTATATGCATTGCCCGCAGGTGTTGCAGCAACAGCACTTTGCAGAAACTTCACGGGCCGCGAAGGAATCCTTCCGATGGTAGTGGCAGCTGCATTGGAGTTGATCTGCGTCCTGTTCGTTCATCTTCGTTTAAGAGGAAGAGTGATCTTTGCCGGCACGATTGCGGTCGGAATATCGGTACTTTTTATCACAGGTGAAGGGATATCGGAATCATTCATATGGCCGGCAAAGATCCTTATTATCTGCGTCATATGCCTCCTGCTGCATAAAGCAGCTTCAAATGATCTTAGGATCAAAGCAGGCATTGCCCTGATATGCCTGGTAACACTGGTAATTCTGATGATCACAAAAACGGATGTCGCCCCTGTCGCTTTCTTTGGTATATTCTTTTTCATCATCGCAAGTGCAGCCGAACTCATCCAGGCGTACTGGAAGAAGGAAGGCGACACGGATGCAAGGCGGCATGTGGTATTTATGCTCCCGTTTCTTATTGCCCTGTTCATACCGTTTATGTGCATCGATATCCCCCAAAAGCCTTATGACTGGAAGATCGTAAAGGTCATTATCTCCGATATTCGTGACGGGATCGAGACCATCGCCCAGACCTTTGCTCCGTGGAGGAGCTGGGACAACGGTGACTGCATGGGATTTTCCGAGCAGGCCAATATCGGCGGGAGCCTCACCGGTTATCCGTACAAAGCTATAACGATCACATCTTACGGCGAGGATGATCACAGAATGTACCTTGCGGGAAAATCATTTGACACATTCTCGGGACGCAAGTGGGATAAAAAGGATGCATCGGATACAGATGAAAGATCATATGATCTTCTGGAGAGCGTGGCTGCGATCATGCAGCAAAACCCCGGAAATTTGCGGGACCATCTTCAATCTGTCCGTATGAGGATCAAATACGAAGGCGTAAGAACAAGATATGCTTTTCTTCCTCCGAAGTCTTCCCCTGAAACATCGGCAGAGCTTCGGCAGAAGGGCGGAGATATGCAGCTTTTGCACGGAAGGAGTGCCGATTACTACGTATATCACTACAGGATGAACCGTTCATCGGATCTGGTGGACAGAGTCCTTAAAGAAGAGCGTCCTATAGACAGAAAGGCATTTGCACTTGCCGTCCAGGAGACAAGGGACATCATAAATCAGGAGCATTCTTTTGACGGCTATGAAGAATACACTGGCAGGATATATGACATATATCTTCCCGAAACAAAGCTGTCCGGCAGGGCGTCGGAGTATTTGGATGAACTTCTTGACGGAGCCGCATGTGACTACGAAAAGCTCATACGTATAGAGGGTGCACTTTCCGGATTCAGATATACCGTAACCCCCGGTGATCTTCCGGAGACGGTCAGGACACAGGCAGACTTCGTCGATTATCTTCTGTTTGATAAACAGGAAGGATACTGTTCGTATTTTGCAACTGCATTCGTCATTCTTGCAAGGGCGCAGGGCATTCCTGCAAGATATGTTCAGGGATACAGCACACTTACATCAAGAAAGGATTACGAGGTATTATCGGACAGGGCACATGCATGGCCGGAAGCGTACCTTGACGGTGTCGGATGGGTGATATTCGAGCCGACGCCGGGATTTGTACAATCGTCGGGATGGGAAACATCGGAATATGAGGATGGCAGCGGAGGCGAACCGGTTCATTCCATATACATGGATCATAAAACCGGCCCCGATGAGGACGGGCAGGGGATCATCCCGGACGGACAGGATCACAAAGATCACGGGTGGATCACAGTACTTATCATATCGGTTGCAGTATTTCTTCTGGTCTTTGCTGTATGTGACCGCATGATCAGAAGATACAGATATTCCAAAATGACCGGAAGAGATAAGATACTTGTTCTTAGCCAAAAGAACATAAGTCTCTTAAAGTTTGCCGGTATCAGGATAAGGGATGGGGAAACACTGCGGGAATTCGCCCAAAGGGCCGCTTGCCTTATACCGAAAGAGCATCTGGAATTTACAGCAATATACGAGGAAGCACTGTACGGGCCGCACAGATCATACGAAAATGCAGTCGCGGATATGGAAAAACAAAGAAAAGAACTGATCTCCTTCGTTATTTGTAAAAGAGTCCGCCATTTAGTATAATTATAAAGATTGCGTTACATGGAGACAGTGCATGCATTATATAGTATTCGATCTTGAATGGAACCAGGCCGAGGGACGTATCGGACACGAAGGAGGCCTTCCTTTTGAAATAGTTGAGATCGGGGCGGTAAAACTGAATCGAAGGATGCAGATCGTGGACCGGTTTGATGAGATTATCAAACCGAAGATCTATCCGCGGATGCATTTTATGACTACGAAGATAGTCGGCCTTGATAAAGAGGATCTTGAGAACGGAAAGGATTTTCCCTCCGTTATGGAAAGCTTCCTCAAATGGTGCGGCAGCAAATACAGATTCTGCATATGGGGAACACTCGACATTACGGAGATGCAGCGTAACATGTGCTATTACGGTATGGATGAGCTGACCCACAAACCCCTGCCTTTTCTTGATATCCAGAAACTCTACAGTCTTGCATATGAAGACGGAAAGATAAGGCGCGCCCTTGAATATGCCGTTGATGAGCTTGGTATCGTTAAGGATGAGCCGTTTCACAGGGCCATTAACGATGCCTACTATACCGCAAGAGTGCTCGAGCATATCCACAGGGATCATACTGATGTTGAAGATTACTTGTCTTATGATCTGTTCATGCTCCCTCAGGATAAGCGTGACGAGGTAAAGGTTAAGTTCAAGACTTATTCCAAATACATATCGAGAGAGTTCGAGGATAAGACCAAAGCCATGCAGGATAAGATGGTTTCATCCATGAAATGCTGTGTGTGCGGACGGCCGACAAAAAAGGTCATCAAATGGTTTTCGGTTAACGGCCGCCAGTATTTCTGTGTGGCTTCATGCAAAAAGCACGGTTATGTTAAGGCCAAGGTCAGAATGAAAAAGGCTGACGACGGCAATGTTTTCGTTGTCAAGACAATGAAGATCATTGACGAGGAAAGCGTGGATGCGATCAGGGACAAGCAGGAGAAGTTGCGTGCCCAGCGTGCGGAAAGAAGGCACAGGGACACATGAGACTCAAAAACGTACCCGGCTCCAGACAGGCAGTTGCGGAGAGTAATCTTGTCATCAAAGACCCCGATCGTTATAAAGGTTCCTGGGCGAAAGAGATATTTGAAAACGACAACCCGCTCAGAATAGAAGTCGGGATGGGAAAAGGGCAGTTTATCACATGTCTTGCCGCAGCCAATCCGGACATCAACTATATCGGTATCGAAAAGTATTCAAGCGTACTGATACGGGCGATTGAAAAGGTTGAGGCAGATCCTTTGCCAAACCTTCGGTTCATCAGGATGGATGCCGAGGATATAGAGGATGTTTTTGCAGCAGATGAGGCAGACAGGATATATCTGAACTTCTCGGATCCGTGGCCCAAGGACCGTCATGCGAAGAGAAGGCTGACATCGGAGAGATTTCTGACAAGGTTTTCGCATATCTTAAGAGACGGAGGCGTTATCGAGTTTAAGACCGACAACAGGGAACTGTTCGATTATTCTCTGATAGAAGCGCCTGCCGCCGGCTGGACTATCCTTGCATCGACTTTTGACCTTCACAACGACGATAAGATGAACGAGGGTAATATCATGACCGAGTATGAGGAGAAGTTTTCCGGACTCGGACATCCGATATGCAAATACATCATCACTTGTAAAGACAGGAAACAGGACAAATGAAAGAACTGGACTATCCCTTTGACGCAAGATATCTGATCAAGAAGAAAAAATCATTAAAGAGACAGCTCCTTGCCTTGGACACAAAGTATGTCGACAAGAAGGTTGCCATTCTGGGCGGCTCGACGACACATGATATCGCGGCGATGATCGAGCTCTTTTTGCTTAACTTCGGAATCCGTCCCGAGATCTATGAGAGTGAGTACAATCAGTACTGGGAAGATGTCATGTTTGACAATCCCGAACTTGTGGCTTTTGCACCTGATATCGTGTATATCCATACGACAAACAGGAATCTGACATTTCCTTCGATCGGAACAAAGGAAGAGGATGTTGCGGCGCTTCTTGAAAACGATCTGAACAGATTCAGGGCAATGTGGGAGAAGATAGAGAGTACCTATCACTGTCCCGTTATCCAGAACAACTTTGAGTTTCCTTCATACAGGATACTCGGCAATTCCGACTGCTATGACGTCTCAGGACGCACTTCATATATCAATTCGTTAAATGCACTGTTTTCCAAATACGCCAGGGAGCATAAGGATTTTTACATAGAGGACATACAGTATCTGTCGGCATCGTACGGTCTTGATGCATGGGCGGATCCGCTCTACTGGCATATGTACAAATATGCACTTTCAATGGAGGCGATCCCGACCCTTGCCTACAGTGTTTCATGCATCATCAAATCGATCTACGGCAAGAATAAGAAGGTCCTGACACTGGATCTTGACAATACACTGTGGGGAGGAATAGTTGGAGATGACGGTCCCGAGAATCTGGCTATAGGTCAGGAGACGAGCATGGGCCAGGTCTACAGCGAATTCCAGCAGTACATAAAAGACCACAGGGATATCGGAGCCATACTGACGGTTGACTCTAAGAACGATCACGAAAATGCGATCGCAGGATTAAATCACCCCGATTCGACTCTTAGACCCGATGATTTTGTCGTGATAAAGGCGAACTGGGATCCGAAGAGCAAGAACCTTGTCGAC
>JAFRIL010000199.1 GCA_017432845.1 Lachnospiraceae bacterium
AGGAAGGAGCCATAAGTGAGTTTTGATCACACATCGGTTCTGCCGGAGGAGACAATAGAAGGGCTTCGCATACGGCCTGAAGGGACCTACGTGGACGGCACGTTGGGAGGCGGCGGACATTCTTTACGTATCCTCGAAAGACTTAACGATCAGGGGAGATTGATCGGTATAGACCGGGACGGCGCGGCAGTTGCAGCCGCCGGGGAACGTCTCAAAGGATTTTCAAATGTCACGATAGTCCGTGACAACTACTGCAACATTTCGGGAGTGCTTGATACGCTGGGGATCAAAAGTGTTGATGGCATACTTCTCGACCTGGGAGTATCGTCATATCAGCTCGATACACCCGAGAGGGGATTTTCTTATATGAGCGACGCTCCCCTTGACATGAGAATGGATGACAGGGGAGCTACGACCGCGGCGGATATCGTGAACACGTATTCGCGGAACGATCTTACAAGGATCATAAAGCAGTACGGGGAAGAAAGATTCGCAGCGGCCATCGCCGGTCACATTACGGCTGCCAGGGAAGGCGGTCCAATTAAGACAACAGGAGAGCTTGTCGAGATCATTAAGGCTTCGATACCCGCAAAGTATCAAAAGATGTCGGGACATCCGGCCAAGAGAACATTTCAGGCAATACGCATTGAACTCAACGATGAACTGAAAGTGCTGTCCGATTCGCTTGATACCATGATCGATCTTCTTGATAGCGGAGGAAGGATCGCGATAATAACGTTTCATTCGCTCGAGGACAGGATCGTAAAACAGGCATTTAAGACAGCGCAGGATCCGTGTATCTGCCCGCCAAACCTTCCGGTATGTGCATGCGGCAGGAAATCGAAAGGAAAGATCATAACAAGAAGCCCTATCGTTCCCTCACAAGAGGAGATGGAGGCAAATCCAAGATCAAAGAGCGCAAAGCTGCGCATCTTTGAAAAAGCATAAAGATCGGAATATTTTGTAAAAGTCTTTGATATTGAACACCAGATATAGTATACTCGGAAAGAAGGTGTTTTAGTGGCAGGCAGAAGAAATGCATATGTATACGGCAATACTGCAAGAGCCCTTCGACCAATTGAAAAGGAAGTAAGATCACCCAGAAGGACCGCTGCGAAGCCCGGCAGGAAGATCGACAGGGATACGGGAATGAACCCCGGATTCATGTTCTTCATGACGCTCGCGATGGTTCTTACCGGTATTGTGTGCGTTCAGTACATCCGTATGCAGTCATCGCTGACAACATACGTTAATACGATATCCGCGATGGAGATAGAACTCCAGTCGCTGCGTGCGGAAAACGATGATTACGAGAAGCGCATCAACGGTGCCATAGGGTTGGAGAATATCAAGAAACGGGCGATGGATGAGCTCGGAATGACTTATGCGAGCGATGATCAGATCGTTGTATATAACAGCGACGGTACCGATTATGTCAGACAGTTCGTTTCTCTCGAATAAGAGGTGATCCCTCCGGCGGCAAAGGAACGGTGCTGTTTTGGCTAAGCGGGAAGAAAAGAGAGGATACGGATCCAAAAGATTTACACAGAAGATGTCAATAAAGCTGGCAGTATTATTTGTGATGATACTGGTGGCTTTTGCTTTTTTGAGTATAAGACTCTTTGCCATCAACAGGGATAACGGAGATAAATATAAGAAGAGAGTGCTGTCGCAACAGGCGTATGATTCAGTCACGATCCCCGCAAAACGCGGAGATATCGTGGACCGGAACAATACGAAGATCGCAGTCAGCCAGAAGGTTTATAACGTCTGTATCGATCCGAAGACTCTCAATAAGGATGACGGGGCTTACATCGAGTCGACACTTTCGGCTCTATATCAGACTCCCGTCACTTTTAATTATACAAAGGATGAGCTGCGCTCGTTCATTATGGGCAATCCCGACAGCCAGTACAGGATAATTGCCAAGAAACAGGAATATGATGCGGTCGGAGAGATCATGAACATGGTCAACAATCCGGCGATGTATCCGGATTTCAAGGGCGTCTGGCTGGAGGATACGTATGTCAGGCAGTATCCGTACAATTCACTCGCATGTGATGTCATCGGTTTCGTGCAGGGCGACAATGAGGGAGCCTACGGCCTCGAAGAATTCTATAACGATACCCTTGTCGGCACCAACGGGCGTGAGTACGGATATCTTAACGATGACGAGAATCTTGAGCGCACGCTGAAGCCCGCACAGGACGGTAAAACACTCGTAACAAGCATAGATGTCAACATACAGAGTATCGTGGAAAAGAACATCCTTGCATTTAACGAGGAACACAGGGATGAGGCGAGGGAAGGCGCCGGCTCGACCAATACCGGCGTCATAATCATGAATCCCAATAACGGCGAGATACTCGCAATGGCCAGCTATCCCACATTCAACCTTAACGATCCCAGAAATACGGATAATCTGGAGGTCACTGTTGAACTCGATCCCGAAAAGTTCGGGCTGATGAACGGTATACTTGATGGAAATCCCGATCTTGAAGGACTGGACGACTCCGAGATAGCCGATGCGGTACGCAAGATGGCCGAAGAGGGCGGCAAGATTGAAGAGGCTCAGGAAGCCGAAAAGAAGGCCGGTGGCGAAAATGCGCAAGCTGAGGAAAATGCGGAAAAAACTGAAAATGAACCGGATACATCCGGAGACGGTGAAACAAAAACCGGCGGTAACGATATAGACATCAACGTCGGCGGCAATGAGGAAGAGGAAGGGCAGAGCCCGGATGCGGATCCTTACGAAGGGCTGACATATGCCGAGGCATACGAGAAGGCGTATGAAGAAGCAAAGATGGAAGCACTCAATGCGCTGTGGAAGAACTTCTGCATCAACTTCACCTATGAGCCCGGTTCTACGATGAAACCGTTCACGATGGCCGCGGGACTTGAAGAAGGCATATTAAAAGGTGATGAGAGCTATGTGTGCAATGGCGTTCTGACCGTTGGAGATCATGAGATCCACTGCAGTAACCGTCTGGGACACGGAACACTTACTTTTGCAGGCGCACTCGAGCAGTCATGTAACGTTGCGTTCATGAAGATAGGTGCGACGATAGGCAAGACCGTCTTCATGAAGTATAACCAGATATTCAATTTCGGACTCAAGACCAACATAGATCTGACCGGTGAGGCGCTTACCAATTCTCTTGTATTTGACGTTAACAGGATGACCCCTACCGACCTTGCGATAAGCTCGTTCGGACAGGGCTTTAACGTTACCATGATACAGATGATAGCCGGTTACTGCAGCCTTATTAACGGCGGATACTATTACAAACCGCATGTCGTTACCAAGATACTCGATTCGGCGGGAGCCACCGTGGAGACCATTGAGCCCAGGGTGTTAAAGCAGACGGTTTCCGAGGAGACGAGTGCCAAGATAAGGGAACTGTGCATAGGCGTTGTCGATAACGGAACCGGTAAGAGCGCGCGCCCTGCCGGATACCGCATCGGCGGCAAGACCGGAACGGCAGAGAAATATCCGCGTGACAAACATAACTATGTCGTATCCTTTATGGCGTTCGCACCCGCCGAAGATCCGCAATTGGTTTGCTATGTGGTAGTTGATGAGCCCAATACGGGTAACCAGGCCGTTTCCAAATACGCCGCGGTGCTCTGCAAAGATATCCTGACGGAGGTTCTTCCTTACATGGGTATTTTCCAGACCGAGGAGCTTACCGAAAAAGAAGCGGAGGAGCTGGCCCAGAAGCAGCAGGAATTCTCGAAGGGTTCGACAGGAGACGGCGAGTCCGAGGAAGCGGAAGCACAGATCATTGTTGATGAAGACCAAAATTCGGAAGCAGAAGGAAACAGTAATACGGGATCGGATAACACCGGCGCCATCACTTTTGTAGAAGGCGGAGGCGATGAGGAAGATACGACCGACAGGAAGGTAGAGATAGATCCCGAAACGGGATATGCTATAGATCCGACAACGGGCATACTGCTCGATCCGAATACCGGCGCGCCCATAGATCCGGTATCCGACCTCTGGTAAGATCATGAACGAGAATAATAAACCAAGAAAAAAGAAACCCAAATACTTTTTTGACTACACGATGCTGTTCATCGTCCTGTTCCTGATGCTGTTCGGCCTTGTAATGCTGTATTCGACAAGCTCGTATGAGGCCAACATCAAGTTTGAGGATTCTGCTTTTTATTTCAGGAAACAGGCGATCGCATCAGCGATAGGTATCGGTGTCATGCTCTTCCTGATGCTGATCGACTATCACATAGTCCAGAGGTTCGCGCTCACATCATATGCGGTATCGCTCGTGCTCATCCTGCTCGTTCTTACGCCACTCGGATACGAGGCCGGCGGTGCCAGAAGATGGCTCAACCTCGGTATGTCATTGCAGCCTGCAGAGGTTGCAAAGCTTGCACTTATCATATTTTTTGCCTCGATAGTGTGCAGGTTCTCCGAAGAGATAAAAGGTAAGAAAGGATTTATCATCGTCCTCGCGCTTGCGATCCCTCACGCTTTCTGCGTCCTTACGATAACGCAGAACCTAAGTTCCGCCATAATCATAGTCGGAATAGTGTTCATGATGCTCTTTGTGGCGACTCCGCAGTACAAGGAATACATCATAATAGCGGCCATGGCTCTGGTGGTTGCCGTTGCGGTGGTCCTTCTTGTCAAATACGATATACTGCCTGCCAGCATGTCTTACAGATTTGCCAGGATCAAGGCGTGGATGGATCCCGAAAGCTATGCGGCCGATAAGGGGTTCCAGACGCTCCAGGCACTGTATGCGATCGGATCGGGCGACCTGTTCGGCAAAGGCCTGGGAGAGAGCATTCAGAAGCTTGGTTATCTTCCCGAGGCCCAGAACGATATGATCTTTTCGATCATATGCGAGGAGCTCGGACTGTTCGGCGCTATAGCGATCATGCTTTTGTTCATGCTTCTCATCTGGAGGTTCATGGTCATCGCCAATAATGCGCAGGATATGTTCGGGGCCCTTCTTGTCGTCGGAGTCATGGCGCACATATCCATCCAGGTGATACTGAACATAGCTGTCGTTACAAATACGATCCCGAATACAGGTATAACGCTTCCGTTCATCAGTTACGGAGGTTCGTCGATAGTGTTCCTTCTTGCCGAGATGGGACTTGTACTGTCTGTTTCAAGAAGTATACGGTTGGAGGGATAACGGATGCGCCTTGTGTCGGTGTGGAGGAATAACAGGGCTATCCGCATACTTGTTGCCGTAGTTGCCGCTATGGCGGTGGTATTTGCTGTGCTGTTTTTTTTGTGGGACCACTACTCGGTCAACAGCGTTACCGTCACGGGTAATTCGCATTATACGGATGACGAGATAAAGGACATGGTCTTTACGGGCCCGTACTCATACAATTCTCTGGTCTTGTCCGTAATGTACCGTAACAAGACGATCAAGGACATCCCCTTCATAGAGAAGATGGATGTTGATATAGTAAACGCCAACTCGGTCAGGATAAATGTTTTCGAGAAGGCGGTCGCTGGTTATGTGGAGTATCTCGGACACTATATGTACTTTGACAAAGACGGGATAGTGGTGGAAAGTTCCAACCGGATCATGGAAGGGATCCCGTTCGTTACGGGACTGTCATTTGACCATGTGGTACTCCATGAACCTCTCCCGGTCAAAAAATCATCGGTATTCATGACGATCTTAAGCGTCACACAGCTTCTGGGGAAATACGACATCGAGACCGACAGGATAGCATTTGATTCCGAGGGCAGGATAACGCTTTATTTCGGAAATGCGAGAGTGTCGCTCGGAACGGACGATTACATTGACGAGAAGATCAATGAGATGCACCTGCTGCTTCCCAAACTTCAGGGATATTCCGGGACATTGCATATGGAGAATTATGTCGGTGAGGAAGTAAACTTCTCATTTGACAAGGACAAAGACCCCAATGAGATAAGCGAAGAAGAAGATGCCGAAGAGAGTGAAGAAGATCCGGAGGATGGAGGGGAAGAAAAACCGGCCGGGGAATGATTTTGACATAAATCAATGATAAAATACAAAATATTGTAAATTTTTATAAAAAAAGTGTTGATAAATTCAATAAATATATTTATTATATGTTTGTATGGGTTTACGTAATATTGTTGACGTAACAAATTGTGGTTTGATTATTACGGTATACAAGAAATATATGAGGGACAGTTTAGTGATTATAAGGAGGAGTCAGACGTGCTGGAGATTAAGAACAATGAAGTAGAAGCTGCAGCAAGGATTCTCGTCGTCGGGGTCGGCGGGGCCGGTAACAATGCGGTAAACCGCATGGTGGAGGAAAATATCGCGGGGGTTGAGTTCCTGGGTGTCAATACCGACAGCCAGGCTCTTAAGATGTGCAATTCGCACAGACTTCTGCAGATAGGAGAAAAGCTTACGCAGGGGCTCGGAGCCGGTGCTGTGCCCGAGATCGGGGAGAAGGCCGCTGAAGAGTCTGCCGAGACCATAGCAACTGCCATCAAAGGAGCCCACATGGTATTCGTTACATGCGGCATGGGTGGCGGAACGGGAACCGGAGCGGCTCCGGTCATTGCCAAGATCGCAAAAGAGCAGGGCGCTCTTACGGTCGGGATCGTTACAAAGCCTTTCAGGTTTGAAGCAAGAAAGCGTATGGAGAATGCCATCGGAGGCATTGAGAAGCTTAAACAGAACGTTGACACACTTATCGTTATCCCGAACGATAAACTCCTTGATATAGTAGACAGAAGAACCAGCATGGCCGACGCACTCAAGAAGGCTGATGAAGTATTACAGCAGGGTGTGCGCGGTATCACCGATCTTATAAATGTTCCCTCGCTCATAAACCTTGACTTTGCGGATGTACGTACTGTCATGCAGGATAAAGGTATCGCGCATCTCGGTATCGGAATGGCAAGCGGAGATGACAAGGCTGTTGAAGCAGTCAAACTTGCCGTCAATTCTCCTCTGCTCGAGACGACGATACAGGGAGCGAGCGATCTGATCGTAAACATCTCCGGTGACATCTCACTGTATGATGCGTACGATGCGGTTGAATATGTAAGAGACATCACCGGTGATGAAGTCAACCTCATCATGGGTGCAAGAGATGATACAAGGGATGCGGACACATGTACCGTTACGGTATTTGCCACAGGTATTGACGAAAATGCCGTCAAGGCCCCGAATCCTTCGCAGGGTGCAGGTAAGTACGCAAGACGTAACCAGCCGGGTATGCCCGGTATCGGTATGCCCGGACAGGGTATGCCGGGTGGCATGGCTCCGATGAACGGACTCGGACAGATGGGCGGTATGATGAACGGTATGCCGGGTATGCCTCAGCCGATGTACGGAGGACAGGTCGGCGGCGCTTACCAGCAGCCGGTAACCCCTACAATGAACAGTCCGATCAATCCCGCAGGGATCAATACAGGACTTAATTCAGGTCTTAACCAGACAATGCCTCTTCAGACAGGTGCCGCAGCACCTTCGGCGGGTATCCCGACTCCGTCGGCTCCCACACAGAGAACCGTAAGTTCGCTGTCCGGTATTTCAAGACCTACCGCTCCGCTTGAGAGCAAGGTTGAAGCGAAGTCAATAAAGATACCTGATTTCCTCAAGAATAACAAATAAGAACAGGAGAGGCTTTATGATGTGTCCATTTTGCGGTCATGAAAATTCATGGGTAATAGACAGCCGTCCGGCAGACGATAACAATTCGATCAGGCGCCGGAGAGTATGTGATGAATGTGATAAGAGGTTCACGACCTACGAAAAGGTTGAGACGATCCCCATTATCATCATCAAGAAGGACAATAACAGGGAAACATATGACAGATCCAAGATCGAGGCGGGAATACTGCGTGCATGCCACAAGCGTCCGGTATCTGCTGCAAGGATCAGTCAGATAGTGGATGAAGTTGAGACATCCATCTTCTCATATGAAGATAAGGAGATCCCGAGCAGCATAATCGGTGAACTCATAATGGGCAAGCTCAAGGACCTCGATGCGGTCGCTTACGTAAGATTCGCGTCGGTTTACAGAGAGTTCAAGGATGTCAACACATTCATGGATGAATTGAAGAAAGTTCTCAAATAACTCATAATACATCATGACAGGAATGCTCCGCATATCGCGGGGCATTTTTGTTTGGACAGCATATTCACAGCATATTCACGTCAGTTTTGCAAATTCCGGATAATTGTGTTACAATCCCTTACCATAAAAAGAGAGGAGATCACACAAAATGAGTAAGATGATCAAAATGCTCGCTTTGTGTGTGGTGACGGCTGTTGCACTGAGCGCATGCTCAGGTGATAAGTCGGATGCTTCTTCAAGCATAACAATCGGTATTCCACAGGATTTGGAAGACAGTCTTGACCCACACGAAGCAGTTGCGGCAGGAACCAAAGAGATCTTGTTCAATATCTATGAAGGGCTTTTAAAGCCCGATGAATCAGGAAATCTAGTACCTGCCGTAGCAAGCAATTACACGGTTTCAGAGGATGGAAAGACATATTCTTTCACACTCAGAGACAATGTAAAGTTTCACAACGGACAGCCCGTTACGGCAGAGGATGTTAAATACAGCATCGAGAAAAGTGCCGGTATGACGGGAGGCCAGTCCCTTATATCGGCATTTTCAAATATCGAGAAAGTCGAGATAAAGGACGACAAGACAGTTGATATCGTGCTTGCCGAGCCCGATATCGATTTTCCGGCATATGTTGCAAACCTTAACGCAAGCATAATCCCCGCGGACAACAAGGAGCCCAAGACGAAGCCTATCGGTACGGGCCCTTATATGTACGTATCGAGATCGCCCCAGGAGAACATTATCCTCAAGAAGTTCGACGAATACTGGGGAGAGGGCGCCAACATCGCCAACATAACGCTCAAGATCATTCCCAATGCGGACTCGATCGTAATGAACCTTAACGGAGGTTCTGTTGACATGTTCGCAAGGCTTACCGCAACCCAGACACAGCAGCTGTCCAAGAACTTCAATGTTCTTGAGGGTGAGATGAACCTTGTACAGGCCGTATACCTTAATCATGCGGCAAAGCCGTTTGATAATGTTGATGTATGCCGTGCGCTTTCATATGCCGTTGATGTCGACAATATCCTCGAACTTACGAGTGACGGTAAGGGATTTCCGGTAGGAAGCAGCATGTTCCCGTCATTTAAGAAGTACTATGTCGATCTTACGGATACGTATACTACGGACATCGAAAAAGCCAAGGAACTTCTTGCATCTGCCGGTTACCCGGACGGATTTTCGTTCTCGATCACGGTTCCGTCCAATTACCAGCCTCATATCGAGGCGGCACAGGTTGTAGTCGAACAGCTCAAGAAGGTAGGCGTCACAGCCGACATCAAGCTTGTTGAGTGGAATTCATGGCTGTCGGATGTTTATTCGGGAAGGCAGTACGAAGCAACGCTTATCGGTGTTGATGCTTCAAGCCTTACTGCATCCGCAATGCTTGACCGCTTCAGGTCGGATGCCGACAATAACTTCACCAATTACTCCAACAAGGAATACGATGACCTTTGTGCCAAGGTCAAGACAACATCCTCGGATGAGGACAGAACGAAGATCTATATGGACATGGAGAGAAACCTTGCCGAAAACGCTGCCAACATATATATACAGGATATGGCGGAGTTTGTGGCACTTTCCGATAAATACGAAGGATATGTATTCTATCCGATGTATGTCCAGGATTTTGCAAAGCTTAAGCTTAAAGGACAGTAATACATGAAAACTGTTCTGAAAAAGATAGCTTCTTTTATCATAACAGTACTGCTCGTCACCCTTTTCGTATTTCTCGCATTTGAACTGATACCGGGTGACGCGGCAACATTCAGGCTTGGAACCAATGCAACTCCCGAGGCGCTTGAGCGCCTTCGGGAAGAGCTTGGACTTAACAGGCCGTTTTTTGTGCGCTATTTTTCGTGGTTGTACTCATTCTTCTTCGGAGATATGGGTCAGTCTCTTTCATACGGCGTAAGCGTCAGATCGATGCTTGCGTCAAAACTCCCCATAACACTAACGCTGACTCTGATGTCTTTTATCATGATAGTAGCAATATCTGTGCCGCTGGGTGTGCTTACATCCAAGTATGAGGACAGGGTGTGGGCAAGATCGATCGACGTGACCGGCCAGATAACGATGTCGATACCGCCTTTCTTTCTCGGCATACTCATTATGTACGTATTCGGTATGATAGTGCACGCTTTTACCCCCGGCGGATTTGTATCTTACGATATCGATCCGGCAAGGTTTTTCGGATACATGTTCTTTCCGTCTGTTGCGATAGCGCTTCCAAAGGCTGCCATGTGCACAAAGCTACTCAGGACATCGATACTGTCGGAAAGAAAGCTTGATTACGTCCGAACAGCGTACAGCAGGGGCAATTCCACGATGGACGTTCTCTACAGGCATGTTCTTAAAAATGCCATAATCCCTGTTATCACATTTCTGGGTATGACGCTTGCCGATACCGTTGCGGGAAGCCTTGTGATCGAGCAGGTCTTCTCCATTCCGGGATTCGGAAGGCTCTTGATCTCATCGATATCAAACAGGGACTATCCGGTCGTTCAGTCGATAATAGCGATAATAGCCATGATAGTCATAGTCATCAATCTTATAGTCGATATAATGTACCGTTTCATGGATCCGAGAATGAGGGAAAGATCATGAAGGATCTGATGTTTAAGATCAGGAAGAATCCGGAACTGTATATAGGCGCGGTGATCGCAGCAGTGATATCGTTCATACTTATCGCGGGATTTGCATTCTCACCGTATGATCCGAATGCGATGAATGCGGCGGACAAATTCGCAGCCCCTTCCGCTTCGCATCTTCTCGGATGTGATAATTTCGGCAGGGATCTGTTTTGCCGGCTTGCCGTGGGTGGTGTTACAACGCTTTTCATCGCCCTTGCCACGGTCACGATAGGAGTCGTTTTCGGG
>JAFRIL010000200.1 GCA_017432845.1 Lachnospiraceae bacterium
ATACGGCGACATCGAACTGATAATAGTTGCTTCCGAGGGACATGACGGAAGCGTAAAAATATGCAGGCAGTACGCCGCAAAAGATGACAGGATAAAGCTTATCATCGCACCGCCGGACGGTATAGCCGATGCGAGAAACCGCGGCCTTGCCGAAGTTTCCGGAGAATATCTCGGATTTGTCGATCCCGATGATTACATAGAGCCCGGAATGTATGAACGCCTTCTGGGGCATATGAAGAAATACGATGCCGACATAGCAGTCTGCGGACGATTTTACGAGTACGTAAATGCGACCCTTTCCGATACGCCCGGTGATCCGCGCGTCATGACGGGGAGTGAAGCGGTTGCCGTAACTCTGGGAAATGACGGCTTCTTCCTTCACTGCTGGGACAAGCTGTATTCGAAGAAGATATTTGAAGGTCTCCGGTTCAGAACGGACATCACGGTCGAGGACCGTATAGTCGTTGACCGCCTTCTGTCGGCGGCAGATACGGTCGTATACGACCCTACGCCGATGTACCATTTCCGCGAGCGCAGCGGCAGTAACTCCAAGAAGAGCGGCATGGTACGAAACAATGTCGAGGCAAACCTTCTTCTCGAAGAGTTCATAATGAAGGAGCATCCGGAACTGAAAAACGAGTGCAACAGATTCATGCTCTACGAGATGATAACGGCGGTACAAAACGAGCTTGTATCGGGCGAGCCCGACCGGGGGGATCTTAAGAGGTACACGGATAAGATCAGAAGCCTTGCCGCATCGCCGAACCCTCTTGTGGGAAGAAGCCTTCGGCTGAAATCATTTGCCGCGATCCGCTTTAAATGCTTACTTGGACTTTATACGAAGATACGGCAGACAAACAGTGCCAATACTCTGGAGAGATTTCCCTGATGTTAAAAGATACATCCTTTAAGAACAAAAAGATACTGATGATATGCCGCGAGACCTACTGCAAGCCTCTGTGGTTTCTTGCCGAGAAGCTGAAGGAGGACAACGATGTTGCGGCATTTTTCATCATGTCCAGTGAGTGCAGCTATAACAAGACATATTACAACGAGCATACCTATTACGAGTTCAAAAAGCTCGTTCCAGACATAAAGCTCTATGATGTCCGCGATATATGCGAGCAGTTCATAGACGGCCTTTCAAAAAGCGATAAGCCGTACGATCTTGATTACCTTAACATGATCGAAGAGGAGTACTGCCATTACAAGAACCTCAACATGCAGCTTATGAGTTCGCAGATGAACACAAGGCATTATCACTGGCGCATGTACTGGAAGGTCACAAGCTATGCAGAGAACCTGTACTGGCTGGAGCTTAACTACAAAAAGATCATTGGGATCATCGAGGAATTTAAGCCCGATGTCATATTTGACACCGACAATGCCGAACTGCAGCGCACTATCCTTGCCGAGGTATGCTACAAGAAGAAGATCCCGTGCATGACCATAGAGTATTCCAAGCTCGGATATTACAAGTACCCCAGCTTCCAGAACTCGTTCGGGATCGACCCGTATTTCGTTAAGCTGTTTGATGAGATCAAGGCTCTTCCCGAAGAAGAGATCAAAGATAGCATCCGGTATGTCGAGGATTACCGGCAGAAGAATTCGATAATGAACAACGAGTTCGCCGGGTCTGTCACATCCAAGTACGAGAGGGATTCGCTCATATGGATCGCCCGTGTGATGCACGGCAAGCTCGAGTACTTCTATGACATGGACATAAGGAAGCATAACCTTAAGCTCAAGAAAAAGAGCCCGATGCTCTATGCACCCTCTCTTCCCTACATCCGCTATTATCTTGAAGAGGAGCTTAAAAAGAGGTATCTGTACGGCAGGAACAAATACTTTGAGGACCCGGTCGAGGGAGAGGATTATGTGCTGATGCCGCTCCATCTGATCCCGGAATCCTCGGTGTTCGTCAAGGCCTCGTACTATGTGGACGAATTAAACCTGATCGAACAGGTCTCAAAAGCCCTTCCGATCGGCTGGAAACTGTATGTCAAAGAGCATCAGGCCATGCTTGGAGAAAGAGGATTTGAATTCTACAAAAAGGTCAAGGAGATACATAACGTCCGCCTTGTGCAGATCAATTATTACAAGGATCCGAAGCCTTGGATCATGAAAGCAAAAGGCGTGGTCACGATCACGGGTACGGCCGCATATGAGTCGGCGCTTTTAGGCAAGCGCTCGATCATATTCGGAAACGTGCCGTTTGCACTTATCGACGGCATTACAAGGATCACATCATTCGACCAGCTTGAGGGCGCGATACGCTCCTTCGGTCCGGTCGACTCACTACATTCGGCCGCATGCTATGTCGAAGCGGTAAAGCGTGCCGGATCCGAAGTTCGGATATTCGAACTCATGGACCAGGCAGACGAGATATTTGCGGGAAAACGCGAGCGTACACAGGAGTTCGACGATATGTTGAACGAGCTCATCGATTTCTACGAAAAAGGCTGGGCAAATTACCAAAAAGCCCTGGCCGACGGATACCTCATCTCCGACATACCGAAATGAAAC
>JAFRIL010000201.1 GCA_017432845.1 Lachnospiraceae bacterium
AACCGGGCCGCACATGAAATGATGGCCGAAGAGCTTGCAAAGGTGATCAGATGAATCAGAAACAATCCGGCACAAACATCACAAATATCGCTCTTCTGGCTGTATGCTACGTGTTCTATGCATTTTTCGACATTCGAGGTCTGATCATTCTTGTTGCGATCTCGCTGTTTGCATACATGGGTGGAAAGTTCATATCAGAATGCGTTTCAAACGATGAAGTTCACAAAGCACGGATGTACTGCATCCTTTTTATCGCAACGCTTGTCGGGGTTCTTGGTTACTTCAAGTATTTTGCAT
Source organism: Lachnospiraceae bacterium (assembly GCA_017432845.1). Classification (GTDB taxonomy): domain Bacteria; phylum Bacillota; class Clostridia; order Lachnospirales; family Lachnospiraceae; genus UBA2868. The sequence goes on from JAFRIL010000201.1 coordinate 298, forward strand.
CCGTCCCTCTTCCCGTCGGAATGTCGTTCTACATGCTCATGGCGATAAGCTTTATTGCCGACTGTCTGAAAGGAAGTTTTGAGGACTATCCGTCGCCTGTAGAGGTAATGATATTCATAAGCTTCTTTCCAACGATACTCTCGGGTCCGATACTGAAGGCAAAGGATTTTATCCCACAGATACGTTCAAGAAAAAAGATTGATAAAGAGCGGCTTACAAAGGGGATATGGCTCATCGCGATCGGTCTGTTCATGAAGCTGTGCCTGGCGGACAGGCTTGCCGTATCCGTTGATAAGGTCTACTCATCTCCTCTTGTATACAGCGGAATGACCCTCTTTATGACATCGGTAGGCTATTCACTGCAGCTCCTGTTTGATTTTGCCGGATACTCAAACATGGCAGTCGGTGCGGCAACCATACTCGGATTTGATATCCCCGTAAACTTCAACCTCCCCTATATGGCAACAAATCCTTCCGAATTCTGGAACAGGTGGCATATAAGCCTGTCATCATGGCTGAAGGAATACGTATACATCCCGCTTGGCGGAAACCGTAAAGGGATCAGGCGAACATACATAAACATCATGCTGGTTATGATAGTGAGCGGCCTGTGGCACGGCTCAACCGCAAATTTCCTGCTGTGGGGAATACTTCACGGCCTCGGACAGACGGTCCACAGGGCTGTGCGCGGCAATAAAAAAGATGCGAACGCCAATCCGGCCGTACGCATCCTTTCAGTCATATTGAATTTTCTGTTTGTTAACTTCCTGTGGATACCGTTTCGCATCAGTACCCTGTCAGACACATGGACTGTCATAAAGCGCATATTTACGCTTGCCGATGGTGCATCGTACTATTACGTTTACACGTTCATCTTCGGTATCGCACTGATCATAGTCCAGATCATCGGAGCAAAGCGCTTTGGCGGAAACGATCCGATAAGGCCGCTTCCGTTTGACCGACTGTCGCACCGCATCATTTTCTGCGTGCTGATCATAGCCACGGCCATGTTTGCCTACTTCGGGAACAGCGCGTTCATATATGCACAGTTCTGATCATTTACCCTCGTAGATGATCGCGGATCCTATATCATAACCTTTCAGCTTGTCTCGTCCGCAAAGTCCTGCAAGTTCGATCAGAAAACACAGCTTGCTGACCTTGCCTCCGAGCTTTTCCACAAGCTTGATTATCGCTTCCACCGTACCTCCCGTAGCGATCAGATCGTCAATAATGACAACCTTCTGTCCGGGCAAAATGGAATCTGTGTGTAGTTCAATTGCCGCAGTCCCGTATTCGAGTTCATACTCCTGGGATACGACTTCGCGCGGAAGCTTTCCCGGCTTTCTTGCCGGTACGAACGGTTTGTGCAGCAACTTTGCAAGAGGCGCTCCGAAAATGAATCCTCTTGACTCAGCGCCCACGATAACATCAAAATCCACTCCTTCAAGCATATTGGCAAAAGCATCTATCGCCATCGAGAATCCGTCCGCATCCTGCAGTACTGTCGTGATATCCCGAAACATTATCCCCTCTTCGGGAAAATCAGGTATGGTTGTGACATAGTCTTCAAGTTTCTTCATGATCCAACAATAATCCCTTTAATCAATAATTCTCGGCACTGATCTCAAAGTAGCTCTGAGGATGAGCACACACGGGGCAGACATCGGGCGCATTTGTACCGACGACGATATGTCCGCAGTTTCTGCACTCCCAAACCTTGACCTCGCTCTTCTTAAATACTTCCTGAGCCTCAACATTCTTCAGAAGGGCACGGTATCTCTCCTCATGATGCTTCTCAATGGCCGCTACACCCCTGAACTTTTCGGCAAGTTCCGTAAAGCCTTCTTCCTCTGCGGTCTTGGCGAACTCCTCATACATATCGGTCCACTCGTAGTTCTCGCCGTCAGCAGCTGCCTTAAGGTTATCCGCTGTATCTCCTATGCCTTCAAGCTCCTTGAACCACATCTTGGCATGTTCCTTCTCATTATCTGCCGTTTTAAGGAACATGGCTGCTATCTGTTCGTAACCTTCCTTCTTGGCCTTGGATGCAAAGTATGTATATTTGTTCCTTGCCTGGGATTCTCCCGCAAATGCAGCTTCAAGGTTTTTCTCTGTTTTGGTTCCTGCGTATTTGTTAGCCATTTATATGTCCTCCCTGATTCGTCCGGTCATGATTTCCATAAGCTGTGAAGATTGCAGTACGCATATGCGGCAACTACTTCGTCGCCATCGCATATCGAAAAGCATGTCTTAGGAGCATCACCCGGAGATAATGATTTTCTCTGATTACCCATCCTGGTCTCGAGTGCGATCCACTCAATGAAGTGCTCGGGGATCATCGGATGCTCCACGGATCCTACAGAAACAGTTACCTTATTGCCTGATACTTCGACAACGGGCACGTGCTTTTCAACCGCCGCATCCGTTGTACCGGGAACTATCTCTTTCATCGGCTCTCCGCAACAGATAACAGGTACTCCTGTTTCCTTAACAACAGCTACGATCTGTCCGCAGTGCGAACACTGTAAAAACTTCATTCCCATAATCTTCTCCTTTCGTCAGTTTACCTGTAAAGTGACATGTTTACCGCATTTCCGGGAGTCTCTATCATGATCATCATATCCATCATGGGACGATTGGTGACTCCCGAGTAACCCGCATATGTTCCGTAAATATAACCTGCCTTGCCGAGTATCTCATTCTTCATAAGATCATACTTGGCCTTGCTGCAGTTGACTCTTACATACCACTGATAGCCGTCGCAGTCATTTACCATAACGGCAACTTTATAATCCGAATCTCCCTCCTTGACGGGCTGCACATCCATAACCGTTCCGAGAAGGTAAACAGGCGTTCCTCCGAGGTGATTGTCGGAATTATAATCATTGTACTTGGCAAAATCCGCATACGAAAATCCTGCGCTTGCGGGTCTTGGAAGTGTTATCGGAGTCGCTCCCATCTTCGGATTGGTCTTGGACTTGAACTTATTCGCCCTTTGCTTGTCGGTAAGAAGAACCTTGTATCCGTCGGAATCAGACGATGAAGCAGTTGTCTTCTTGGATGAGCCTGAAGATGTTGTTGTCTTCTTGGATGAGCCCGAAGCTGTGGCTGTCTTCTTGGATGAAGACGATGAATCAGCGTCTGCATCTTCGCTCTGGCCATCTGCTGTTTCCGCGCCATCTGTTACAGTCTCGTCCGAAGCCTGGCTGTCCTTATTCTTGCTGCTGTTACTGTTACTCTTGCTGCTTTTGCTGCTCGAACTGCTCTTTGAATCCGAATCGCTGTCTTCTGCGGTTTGGGAATCCGCACTTTCCGTGCTCTCTGTCTTGGCCCTTGTCACCGCACTGACATCCTGTGTTGCGGCAAATGCCATTGCCGTGGCGATCGCTATCGCCAGAAGAGTCCTGATTGTTGCTGCATTTTTTGTTTTCATGATTACCTCCTTATTATATATGATATTATTCCCCATCTCCACCAATGCTCTCTACATCGTACGGTGTTGACTGATAAACATAATAATTGAGCCAGTTTGTATACAGAAGCTGTCCTGTTGATCTCCAGTTTACCACAGGCGCTTTCTCCGGGTCATCATCCGGAAAATAGTTCCTGGGTATCTTCGGATCAAGTCCCTTATCCAGATCA
>JAFRIL010000202.1 GCA_017432845.1 Lachnospiraceae bacterium
CTGCAGGTTGCCGAACTTGTTAAGAGCGGCATAGAGGTCGGCATAGTGATCGGCGGAGGGAACTTCTGGAGAGGAAGATCTTCCGAGCGTATAGACCGCACGAAGGCAGACCAGATTGGTATGCTGGCAACGGTCATGAACTGTATATACGTTTCGGAGATATTCAGGTCCGAAGGAATGAAGACCGCGATACTCACGCCTTTTGAGGTGGGAACGTTCACGAAGACCTTTTCCAAGGACCGTGCCAACAAGTATTTCGGCAAGGGTATGGTAGTATTCTTTGCGGGAGGAACAGGTCATCCCTACTTTTCGACGGACACCGGAGTGGTCCTTCGTGCATTGGAAGTGGAGGCCGAAGCCATACTTCTGGCCAAGGCTGTTGACGGAGTATATGACAGCGATCCGGTCAAGAATCCCGATGCAAAGCGCTACGATGTCATATCCATTGAGGATGTTGTGGCCAACAAACTCCAGGTAGTCGATCTTACGGCATCCATCCTTGCAATGGAAAATCACATGCCGATGTATATCTTCTCTCTTAATGAGAAGAACAGTATAGTGAACACCGTAAAGGGTGATTTTAACGGAACGCGTGTAACTGTTTAGTGTAAGCGATAAGGAGCGAACATCATTATGAGTGAAAAGGTTAAAGAGATCTCCGATAAGATGCAAAAGACCATAGATCATCTTCAGGGCGAGTACGCTGCCGTACGTGCGGGCCGTGCGAATCCCCACGTTCTCGACAAGATCCGCGTGGACTATTACGGAACTCCCACGCCGATACAGCAGGTCGGAAACATATCGGTACCCGATGCCAGAGTGATCCAGATACAGCCCTGGGAGAAGAATATCTTAAAGGATATCGAGAAAGCGATCCAGGCATCCGACGTCGGGATCAATCCGACAAACGACGGTAACTGCATCAGGCTCGTGTTCCCGGAACTGTCCGAAGAGAGACGTAAGGATCTCGTCAAGGAGGTCAAGAAAAAGGGAGAGGACGCCAAGGTTGCGGTCAGGAATATCCGCCGTGACGGAAACGATGCATTCAAGAAAATGGCCAAGAGTGAGGACATCTCAGAGGATGAGATCAAGGATCTTGAGGACGAGCTTCAGAAGGCTACCGATAAGTTCATCAAAGAGATCGACTCAATGATCGATGAAAAATCCAAAGAGATCATGACTGTATGACACGTTCTTTGATCGTGTCAGCCCGAGTGGCGCTTGAACGGAGTAAATCAAAAGAATAATAAAATGTCAATTCCAAATCATGTGGCAATAATACTGGACGGCAACGGACGATGGGCAAAGGCCAAGGGCATGCCGAGAAACTACGGACATGTTCAGGGAGCCAAGACCGTTGAAGTCATATGTGAAGAAGCATATAAGATGGGTATTAATTATCTCACCGTATATGCTTTTTCAACGGAAAACTGGTCAAGACCCGAGGACGAGGTGGACCAGCTTATGAAGCTGCTTCGTAATTATATGAAGACGTGCCTCAAGACTGCCGAGAAGAACAATATGTGCGTCAGGGTCATAGGCGACAAGAGCCGCCTGGCGGATGATATAAGGGAGTCGATCGCGACACTTGAGGAAGCCTCGAAGAATAATACGGGACTTCATTTTCAGGTTGCGATAAATTACGGAAGCCGTGATGAGATCGTACGTGCCGTGAATCATATCATGGAGGATATCTCCAAAGGCATCATAGATGGCCCGGTTACCGCCGAACTTATGGATGAATACCTTGATACAAAAGGGATCCCCGAGCCTGATCTTCTGATCAGAACGAGCGGTGAGCAGAGACTGTCCAATTTCCTGTTATGGCAGCTGGCCTATTCCGAGTTCTACTTCACTGATGTGCACTGGCCTGATTTTTCCAAAGAAGAACTTAAAAAGGCATGTGAAGCATATTCGAAGAGAGACAGACGGTTCGGTAATCACAGTTAAGGAGGAGTAATGTTTCGGACAAGGCTGATAAGCGGGATCATAATAGCCATATCGATCGCGGTGTTCACATACATTGGCGGCATCTGGCTTCTTGCGCTGCTTCTTCTGGCATCGCTGCGCGGGATGTTCGAGCTGTACCGGGCAACGGGTGTTCTTGAAGAAGGCAAAAGGATCAACCTTATAACGGGTATCGCTTACGTGTTCTGCGCGCTGTATTATGCCGTACTGTATGCAGAAGGCGGGAACGTTTTTTGGGTCGTCTTTACGACTGTGCTGTTTCTGCTGATCCTTCTGGCAGCATACGTATTCACATTCCCGAAGTATGACGCAAAGCAGATAGCTTTTACCTTTTTGGGCTTTTTTTATGTCGGCGTGATGATAAGCTTCTACTATCTGACGAGGAGCGAATCTGACGGGATATTTATCGTATGGCTGATACTTGCGGGATCGTGGCTGTGTGATGTGTGCGCATATGCTACAGGGATGACCCTGGGACGCCATAAGCTCGCTCCGGTACTGTCTCCCAAGAAATCCGTTGAAGGATCCGTCGGCGGCATCGTCATTCCGGCCGTGATCGCTTTTGTCTACGGATATGTGATAAGCAGATTCTACAGCCCTTCGTATCCGGTGGCGCCGATGTTCGCGATTCTTACAGCGGTCGGTGCGGCAGCATCGCAGATAGGAGACCTGTCGGCAAGCGCCATAAAGCGTAACGTGGGGATCAAGGATTACGGTGAGCTCATTCCGGGACACGGAGGTGTGCTTGACCGCTTTGACAGCCTGATATTTACGGCACCGATGATCTACTTTGTTGCCGTGATGCTTATAAAGAGGTAAATGTTAAATTGAAGAATGTTACGGTTATGGGATCCACAGGCTCCATCGGGACCCAGACACTTGATATCATAAGAAGGCATCCGGATGAGCTTTGCGTGACGGCGCTTACCGCAAGTACGAGCGTGGATCTTATCGAAAAGCAGGCGCGCGAATTTGCACCAAAGCTTGTTGCCATGTATGACGATACGGCCGCTTCCGGGCTTTCAAAGAGGCTTCGAGATACAGGTATAAAGGTCGTATCCGGTATGGACGGACTGATCGAGGCGGCATCTTTAAAAGAGGCCGATATCGTTGTTACCGCCATGGTCGGAATGATCGGTATCAGGCCGACGGTTGCGGCGATCGAAGCAGGGCATGACATAGCGCTTGCAAACAAGGAAACACTTGTGTGTGCCGGACATATAATCATGCCGCTTGTCAGAAAATGCGGCGTCAGCCTCTATCCGGTCGACAGCGAACACTCGGCCATATTCCAGTCACTCAATGGTGAAGATCACGACGATATAGAACGCATCATCCTTACGGCGTCCGGTGGACCCTTCAGGACAAGATCATATGACGAACTGTCGAAGATGAAGGCGGAAGATGCCCTAAAGCATCCGAATTGGAACATGGGCAACAAGATCACGATAGATTCGGCAACACTTGTCAACAAGGGACTGGAGGTCATGGAAGCATGTCATCTGTTTGACGTGGGACTTGATGATATCGAAGTTGTGGTACATCCGCAGTCCATCATCCATTCCGCTGTGATGTATAAGGACGGCGGTATAATGGCGCAGATGGGATGTCCTGACATGAGGCTTCCGATACAGTATGCCCTGTTCGGACCCCGCAGGCCGTATCTTGATACGAAGAGGCTAAGCCTGACGGATCTGGGTACCATGACGTTTGAGAGGCCGGATCCCGAAAAGTTCAAAGGCTTTGCGCTTGCTTATGAGGCAGCACGTATCGGCGGCAATATGCCGACTGTGTTTAATGCTGCAAATGAGCGCGCGGTAGCTCTGTTCCTTGACGGAAAGATCAGCTTTACCGATATACCCCGCCTGATAAGGATCGCAATGGACCGCGCGGATTATATCGCTTCTCCTTCGGTTGATGAGATCATCGCAACCGGCGATCTTGCCGAGGGATACGTTAATGATGCATTATCTGACATGAAATAGAGGAGAGTAAGATTGAAGATACTGCTTGGGATACTGATACTTGCGGTGATAGTTTTTGTTCATGAAATGGGACACTATCTCATCGCAAGGCTGAACGGTATAGATGTTGTGGAGTTTACGGTCGGATTCGGACCTAAGATATTCGGATGGAAGACAAAGGCCGGAACCAAGATATCAGTCAGACTGATCATGCTCGGTGCGGCATGCGTGTTTGACGATCTTGATGCGGAAAATGATGAGGATACGGATCTGGCTACGCTTATCGCCAACTCATCGTTTCGTAAGGCAAATGTCTGGTCGAGGATAGCAACAACGCTTGCCGGGCCTTTTTTCAACCTTCTTCTTGCATTTGTTCTCGGACTGTTTTTGATGAACTATATCGACATTCCCGATACCACTATCACGGGTATTCAGACGGATGGTGCCGCTTATGCAGCGGGCATAAGGGAAGGAGATAAGATCATCAGTGTGAACGGTTCCAGATGCTACCTGTATCCCGAGGTATCAACGGCTGTTGAACTCGGCGTCGGACATCCGCTTGCCATCGTCTACGAACACGAAGGACAAAGGCACAAGGTCGAGGTCGTACCTAAGATGAACGAGCAGTATAAGCGGTTCATGATAGGTGTCGAGTTCGGTGGAGGCCCGGCTGTGGCAAAGGGGCCTTTGCAGATAGTAAAATCGAGCTATCTGTATGTCAGATACATGGTAAGGATGACGTTTGCAAGCTTCCGTATGTTGTTTGTCGGCCAGGCCAAGGTTTCCGAGCTTGCCGGTCCGGTCGGTGCGGCACAGATCGTGGGAGAGGAATACGACAGTGCAAAGGCTGCGGGACCTCTTGCGGTTGTTGTCAGCATGCTCAACATCGCACTGCTTCTTTCGGCAAACATCGGTATCGTAAATCTGTTTCCGATCCCGGCATTTGACGGAGGAAAGCTTTTGTTTCTCATCTATGAGGCGATCCGCGGCAAGCCCGCAAACAGTAAGGTGGAAGGCACGATACAGCTTGTGGGCGTCGGAATTCTTTTGGTGCTTCTCGTAGTTGTAATGTATAACGACATAACAAGGCTCTTCATGGGGTGATCCTTATCTGCTGATTATGCTATCACATACAGCATGACATATTTCACAAAACGCTGATTTTTCACTGACAGAAAAATCGGCGTTTTTTATATTCCGGGATTCATAAAAGAGCAAATATCACCTTATTATTACGGGTGTTTTCAAATAGTTGTAGAAAAAAACAAACGGTATTGACCGCCCTGCATGAAGGGGTTTATTTTTGAGCTGCGGGGGGAATCCGGGTACGAAGTATGATCGAAAAAGGAACAATGGTAAACAACAGGTATGAGGTGCAGGGCCTTATCGGAAGCGGAGGCACGAGCGAGGTATATATGGTGATCGACCGCCATATAGGAAGAAGCCTTGCGATGAAGGTGATGGATAAAAGAGCGGTTGGTGCTCTCGGTTTTGCCAGGAGCGAGATAGAATCGCTGCGGCGCGTCAAGTATCCACTGTTTCCCGCCATCAACGATGCATTCTGTGAAAACGGCAGGATATGTATAGTCAGTGAATATGTCAAAGGGGAATCCTTGTGGAAGATATGCAGGAAGAAGGGACTGTCGAGAGATACGGCTCTTGCACTTGCCCAGAGGATATGCGAGGCACTCGTATATCTTCATACACTTAAGAGGCCGATACTGTATCTGGACATGAAGCCCGAGAATATCATAGTTGATGATGCGCACCTTCCTCATCTGATAGACTTCGGGATAGCCGGCTGGCTGGCAACGCGTCATATACCGGTAGGGACCAGGGGGTATTCGCCGCCTGAGCAGTACAGTTTCAGGACACCGCCTGATGAGCGGGCGGATATATTTGCCTTCGGCATGACATACTATGCGATAAGGCACGGAGTACCTCCGGATCCGGATGCCGCCGGGGCACTCGAAGACATCAGGCATTCACATATTCTTTCATCATCGGAAAGATCATTTCTTGAAAAATGCTGTGCTCTTTCAAAAGAGGACAGGTTCGAAAACACACAGGCAGTTCTAGGTCAGATCAGACGGATAAGATCTCACCCTGACAGGATAAGAAAAATAACACAGATCACGGCAGTCACAACGGGGATTATACTGATGGCTGCATTTTGCTCCGAAAAGCTTGCACAAAGGCTAAGAGAAAATGATGCTGCGGCAAGTCTTGTTCGCGAAGCTACCGGGCATATGGCAGACGGTGAATATACACCGGAAGGGATAGGCATCATCAAGGCATGGATCAACAGCGGAAGCCTTTCGGAAGAATGTGAACAGGAATTCATTTTTGAAGTGGGAGTTTACTCAATGCTTGTGGCAAAAGACTATAAAACAGCAGCCTCATATTTTGACAGACTCGACAGGAAGATATATCCGGAGGCAGAAGACTACGGGAAGCTTTGCAGGATGCAGGCACAGTTTTCGTTTGATGCGGATGAAGCAATAAGCCTTACGGGGAAAATGTTTGCGGATATAGCCAAACGTTCCCCTTCCAGAGAGAAGTACGAGAATCTCATATTCATCGCGAATTGTTTTGAAAATTACGAGCCCGACAAAAAAGAGGGTACAAAAAAAGCGCTGTCGGTGCTTGATATGGCAAGAAATGAGATAAAAGAGCATTCATCCGGTGAACTCGAAGATATGAAACAGCGCATAGACGAGCTTATCAGAGTAAAGCAGAAACGTCTTAAGATCAGAAAAAAGATGGTAGGAGGAAACAATGAAAAAAAGATCAGTGATAAGTAATCTGGCAGTCATCATAGCAACGCTTGCCATGGTGCTGCCATGCGATATCAATGTATACGCCGGAGAGCCGTATACCGGAAACCCATACGAGTATCACGTCTGGTTAGATGATTATGCTGTTGATAACGATACCGGAATGGAAAAACGTACGATGTTTCATTTCGACTTTGTAACAAACGGCAAAAAGAAAACAACCGTGTACGAACGCAGGATGGTATTTCAGGGAGTTGATTCCGTCTGGATAGGAAATCCTCAGGTGATCTGCTGTGATGCA
>JAFRIL010000203.1 GCA_017432845.1 Lachnospiraceae bacterium
GAGAGACGCCGGTCGGGAAAAAGCGCTATATGCGGGCGCCGGAACAAGGGCATATACGTTCATATGGGGAATGGTCGGAGAAAATCAGGACTTCGACGATATGGACAACATAGATAACCGTGAACTCATGTAGGCTTTGTTGCAAAACTGATATATACCATGGAAAGATTAACCTATAAGACGATCGATGAGATCGGATATGACGGATATATATTAAAGGATGCACCCGAACGCGTGCTTCAGTTCGGAGAAGGAAATTTCCTGCGCGCTTTTACCGATCATTTTATTGATGTTTTAAACGAGAAGACGGGATTTAACGGAAAAGTTGTCATCTGCCAGCCGAGGGGCGGCGCAAAGAGCAAAGTCATAAACGGCCAGGACGGATTGTATACGCTGCTTCTTCGAGGTATAAGCGGCGGTAAGATGACGGAGCAGATGCGTATCATCTCATGCATATCAAGATGCATCAATCCTGTCGAAGATTTCGACGAACTCCTTGCATGTGCCAGTAATCCGAATCTTCGGTTCATAACAAGCAATACGACGGAAGCCGGGATAGTATATGACAGCAGCTGCAACCTGTCGGACAGACCCGCTGCAAGCTTTCCGGCAAAGCTGACACAGTTTCTCTATGAACGGTATAAAGCGGACCTGCCGGGATTTGTCATACTGTCGTGTGAGCTTATCGACAGAAACGGTGATGTGCTCCTTGACTGCGTCAGAAAGCATATCAGGCAGTGGGCTCTTCCGGATGAGTTTGATGCCTGGGTACAAAATGAGAATTCATTCTGCTCGACGCTTGTCGACAGGATAGTCACCGGATACCCGAAGGATGAGGCCGAAGGATTGTGCAAAAAGTTCGGATACACCGACGAACTTATGGATGCGGGGGAAGTATATGCATCATGGGTCATCGAGGGCGATAAAAAGATACTTGATGAACTGCCGTTTGATAAGGCAGATCTTCCGGTCGTGATCACGGATAACGTCGATCCGTTCAAGAAAAGAAAAGTCAGGATGCTTAACGGCGCGCACACTTCAATGTCGCCGGTGGCATTTATGTCGGGAATAGACACTGTCGGTGACTGTATGAAGGATCCGGTCATAAGCGCGTATGTAAAAAGAGCGCTGTATGACGAGATAATCCCGGTACTCGGGCAGGCCGAACAAAAAGGGGCAAAGGAGTTTGCCGAAGCGGTATATGACAGGTTTTCCAATCCGTTCATCAGACATGAACTGTTATCGATACTGCTCAATACGACCGCAAAGTGGAAGGCAAGAGTATTGCCGACCATAACCGAGTACAGCGAAGAAAAAAAGGCCCTTCCGGAAATGCTCACATTTTCGTTTGCGGCATACATATATCTGTATCACCATGCTTCGGAACTAACATCCGAAGGGCTTGCGGGGGACAGGGACGGCAAGAGATTTGTACTTAGCGATGACAGAAAAGTCCTGGAACTGTTTGATTCGCAAAAAGACGAGAACGTCATAAAAACAGCCGACGCGATAATGAACAGCGAAGATCTGTGGCAGGGCGAGCTTTTATCAATAGACGGCTTTACCGGTGAAGTGATAAGGGATCTGAAACTGATAGAAGAGGTCGGAATGTATGAAGCGGTAAAGCGGATAACGGCCGCAAACGGAGGGGAAGGACATCTTGAACACACTTAGGATACATCCGGATGACAATGTGGCAGTAGCCCTTTCCGATATCAAAAAAGATACCATCATCAATGAAGACATCAGTGCGATACAGACGCTCGAGGATATATCAAGAGGCCATAAGGTTGCACTTTCCGATATCGCAAAAGGTGATGCGGTGATCAAATACGGAAATCCGATAGGTATTGCAACAGCCGATATCACAAAGGGAAGCCACGTTCACGTCCATAATATGAAAACGGCACTTTCGGAAACTGCCGAATACGAATACCATCCGGTAAATGTTGTCTTACGGCCGCAAAAAAACCGCACTTTCATGGGATACAAAAGAGCGGATGGAGGCGTGGGCATACGAAACGAGCTGTGGATAATCCCGACCGTCGGGTGCGTTTGCAGCATAGCCGAAAAGCTTGCAAGATCGTGCAGTGATCTTGCAAAAGGGCCGGTGGACGGTGTGTATGCATTTACACATCCTTACGGATGCTCCCAGATGGGTGACGATCATGCGACGACGAGAAAGATACTGGCGGATCTTACAAGGCATCCCAATGCCGGCGGAGTGCTGGTCATATCGCTCGGGTGCGAGAACCTTACCAAAGAGCAGTTCATGGACGAACTTGGGACATGGGATGATAAAAGGGTGAAGTTCATGACCTGTCAGGAAGAGACCGACGAGTTCACCCGGGGAAGAGAGCTTCTTGAAGAGCTGGCGGAATATGCCAAAACGTTTACCCGAGAGCAGACAGATGTATCGGAGCTGATCGTCGGAATGAAATGCGGCGGATCGGACGGGCTGTCGGGCATCACCGCCAATCCGGTCGTCGGAGGATTTTCGGACAGGATGTGTGCGATGGGAGGCTCGACGATACTGACCGAAGTTCCCGAGATGTTCGGAGCCGAATCGATACTGTTTAACCGTTGCAGCAACAGGGAGACTTTTGACAGGGCCGTTGCGATGGTAAATGACTTCAAGAAGTATTTTACCGCTCACGGTCAGGTCGTATACGAAAATCCCAGCCCGGGGAACAAGGCGGGCGGCATCACGACACTTGAAGATAAATCATGCGGATGTGTGCAAAAGGGAGGATCGTCTCCCGTCGTCGATGTGCTATGTTACGGGGATCACGTAAAGAGTAAAGGGCTGTCGCTTTTGTCGGGCCCCGGAAACGACATTGTATCGACCACGGCGCTTACCGCTGCAGGAGCTCATCTGATACTGTTCACAACAGGCAGGGGGACACCGCTTGGAGCACCGGTACCGACAGTGAAGATATCGTCAAATACCGCTCTTTATGACAGAAAAGGCGGATGGATCGATTTTAACGCGGGAGTTGACGCCGACGGGGCCGCTTCAATAGATGAGACGGCAGATGCCCTTACGGAACTGGTACTTGAGATCGCATCGGGCAAAAAGAGCCGGCAGGAGATAAACGGATATCGCGACATCGCCATATTAAAAGACGGTGTAACGCTTTAGGGTATAAGAGACAGAGTATAAAACAGGAGGATCAAGCAGATGGAAATGACTATGAGGTGGTTCGGGACCGGATTTGATACGGTTACGCTGAAGCAGATCAGACAGGTTCCGGGAGTAACGGGTGTTATCACTACGTTGTATGACACGACACCCGGCGAGGTGTGGACGCAGGAGCGTATCCGCACACTCAGGGAAGAGGTTGAGGAATCGGGCCTTCACATATCGGGGATAGAATCCGTTAACATCCACGATTCTATCAAGATAGGCTCACCCGACCGGGACCAATACATAGATAACTATATAGAGACTCTTGCCAATCTCGGCAAAGAGGACATACACATGGTCTGCTATAATTTCATGCCTGTTTTTGACTGGACAAGATCCGAACTTGCAAGGCGTCGCCCCGACGGATCCACGGTCCTTGCATATTCACAAAAAGCCATTGATGCACTCGATCCCGAGAAGATGTTCGATTCGATAAAAGGCGAGGCAAACGGCGCGATCCTTCCCGGATGGGAGCCCGAGCGTATGGCCAAGATCAAGGAACTGTTTGAGGCATACAAGAGCGTGACAGAAGAGAAGCTCTTTGAGAATCTCAAATACTTCCTGGAAAAGATCATGCCCGTCTGCGATGAGTACGACATCAACATGGCGATCCACCCGGATGACCCCGCATGGAGCGTGTTCGGTCTTCCGAGGATAATCATCAATCTTGAGAACATACAGAGGATGATGAAGATGGTGGACAATCCGCATAACGGAGTCACCTTTTGTTCGGGCTCATACGGCACGAACAGGAAGAACGATCTTCCGGCCATGATCAGGGCACTTAAGGGTAGACTTCATTTCGCCCATGTCAGAAACCTGAAGTTCAATTCGGATGATGATTTCGAAGAGGCCGCACATCTGTCGAGCGATGGTGACTTTGATCTGTATGAGATCATGAGAGCACTTTACGATATCGGATTTGAAGGCCCTATTCGTCCGGATCACGGAAGGATGATATGGGATGAGGTCGCGATGCCCGGATACGGCCTTTATGACAGGGCACTGGGTGCGACATATCTTAACGGTCTGTGGGAAGCCATCGACAAGAACGCAAAGCGTGCCGGTTAATACGGCGGGAGGATAGAAATGAAACTGGTTCAGATAAATGATGAAGCGATAAAGGAACAGTTCGAACAGAAAGGATATGTTATCCCTTCGTACGACAGGGAGAAGATCAGGGAGAAGACCGCAAAGGAGCCCGCATGGGTCCACTTCGGCACGGGAAACATATTCAGGGCGTTCCCGGCAGCAGTACTTGATAAACTGCTGTCCGACGCCTCATACGATAAAGGTGTCATCGCCGTGGAAGGATTCGATTATGACATCATAGAAAAGGCTTACAAACCGTTTGACGACCTTAGTCTTCTCGTTACGCTCAAAAGCGACGGGAACATCGAAAAGAGGGTTATCGGCTCTGTAACCGAGTCTCTTACCGCCGATACATCAAGGGAGGCTGATGTTGCAAGATTAAAAGAGATATTTGTCGCCCCTTCTCTTCAGATGGTCAGCTTTACGATCACGGAGAAA
>JAFRIL010000204.1 GCA_017432845.1 Lachnospiraceae bacterium
GGAGGCGTGAGTATGGCGGCAGGATCACGAAGCAGCTTCGTAAGCTCGGAAGTTCCTGTGACTGGGAAAGAGAACGCTTCACTATGGATGAAGGCTGCAACAGGGCAGTTACCGAAGTGTTCGTCAACCTCTACAATAAGGGCCTTATATATAAAGGCGCCAGGATAATCAACTGGTGTCCGGTCTGCAACACTTCGATATCCGACGCCGAAGTCGAGTACGTTGAGCAGCCGTCGCATTTATGGCATATCAAATATCCGATCATGAAAGATGACGGCAAACCTTCATCAACCGATTTTCTGACATTTGCAACAACACGTCCCGAGACTATGCTCGGTGATACCGCAGTTGCGGTCCATCCGGACGATGACAGATATAAGAATCTTCATGGCAAGAGCGTATGGCTTCCCATCGTGAACAAGGCGATCCCCGTTGTATGCGACGAATATGTCGACATGGAATTCGGAACGGGTGTCGTTAAGATCACACCGGGCCATGACCCCAACGACTTTGAGGTCGGAAAGCGCCATGACCTTCCGATCGTAAACGTCATGAACGATGACGGCACGATCAACGAAAACGGCGGCAAATACGAAGGGATGACCGACCTTGATGCAAGGGCGGCGATTGTTGAGGAACTTGATAAGGAAGGACTGCTCGTCAAGATAGAAGACTATGCGCATAACGTCGGAACACATGACAGATGCGGCGCGACAATCCAGCCGCTCGTCAAGCAGCAGTGGTTCGTTAAAATGGATGAACTGATAAGGCCCGCACAGGAAGCGGTAAGGACAGGTGACATCAAGCTTGTTCCGCCGCGCATGGACAAGACATATTTCAACTGGACCGACAACATCCGTGACTGGTGTATCAGCCGCCAACTCTGGTGGGGACACAGGATACCGGCATATTACTGCGAAGACTGCGGCGAGATGATCGTATCAAAGACACCGGTTCATACGTGCAGCAAGTGCGGCAGCACAAAGATAAAACAGGATGAGGATACGCTTGATACATGGTTCTCATCAGCTCTGTGGCCTTTCTCCACACTCGGTTGGCCCGACAGGACGAAGGAACTCGAATACTTCTATCCCACGGATGTCCTTGTAACCGGTTATGACATCATATTCTTCTGGGTCATCAGGATGATATTCTCGGGTTATGAGCACATGGGTGCCAAGCCTTTTTCGACCGTCCTGTTCCACGGACTCGTACGCGACGGCCAGGGCCGTAAGATGTCAAAATCACTCGGCAACGGTATCGATCCTCTTGAGGTCATCGAGAAGTACGGTGCGGATGCACTCAGGTTCACGCTCGTTACCGGAAACGCACCGGGTAATGACATGAGATTTACGGACGAGAGGGTTGAGGCCAGCCGTAACTTTGCCAACAAGGTGTGGAACGCTTCCAGGTTCATCATGATGAACATGGAAGGAAAGAAGATAGAGGAGCCTTCTGACAGCCAGCTGTGGCCTGTTGACCGCTGGGTACTGTCAAAGCTCAACCGTGTCATCTCGGAAGTTACCGAGAACATGGAAAAGTTTGAACTCGGTATCGCTGTTTCCAAAGTTTATGATTTTATATATGACGTACTGTGCGACTGGTACATAGAGATGATCAAGCCGCGGCTGTACAACAAGGAGGACGATTCATCGGCCAATGCGGCGCTTTATACGGCAAAACACGTCCTGATTGATTCGCTCAAGCTCCTGCATCCTTACATGCCGTTTATCACGGAAGAGATATACTGCACGCTGACGCAAAACGATGAGGACCGCGAGGCTGATTCCATCATGATATCTTCGTGGCCGGTATACTCCAAGGATCGTGATTTTGCGGAAGATGAGGCACAGATCGAGCTTATCAAGGAAGCGGTCCGCGGTATCAGAAACGTCCGTGCCGAGATGAACGTTCCGCCTTCTAAGAAAGTGAACATGTTCATAGTCACTAATGATGATCTCGTAAAGGCTGCATTTACGAACGGGAAGGTGTTCTTTGAAAGCCTTGCCGGGGCATCATCTTCATCGATCCAAAGTGACAGGGAAGGTATAGACAAGGATGCGGTATCCGTTATGATCGCAAACGGAGTGATCGCCATCCCGCTTGCCGAACTGGTTGATATTTCGGCTGAGATAGAACGGCTTACCAAGGAAAGAAAGAGGCTTGAAGGTGAGATAGCAAGGTGTAACGGGATGCTTTCCAACGAGAAGTTCATCAGCAAAGCACCTGAGGCAAAGATCAACGAGGAAAAGGAAAAGCTCGAAAAATATAAACAGCTCATGGCACAGGTGGATGAAAGACTTGCATCGCTTGGCGCCGGAAAATGAAAGCAGGTAGATAATGGCAGTATCGACCGAAAAGTGGAGATGCCAGATAGCGGATGATTCGATGTCAGCCTCGATCTTCTTGACTCCCCCGGGTGAGGGTGAGAGCATCACAGTCGAGGATGTGACACTGTTTTTGCGTGCAAACGGCGTATTGTCCGGCATCATCTATTCGGAGATCGAAAAGGCCGTCAAAGAGAGGATATATTACAAGGACATAGTTGTCGCAAAGGGCAAGAACCTTATCGAGACACAGAACGGTTATTACGAGTTCCTGTTTTCGGTCGGTGAGATCAAGCATCCCACGATACGTTCGGACGGCTCGGTCGATTACCAGAGCATGAGTGTCATCCAGTCCGTAAGCCCGGGCGATCTTCTTGCGGTATACCATCCGGCGGTTCCCGGAAGTTCGGGAATGGACGTCAAAAATCGTGAGATCAGGTGCAAACCCGCCAAGGAACTCCCTGCGCTCAAAGGTTCGGGCTTTGAGGTATCGTTTGACGGAAACACATATAAGTCCACGATGGAGGGAAGGGTCGAATACGACAACTTCAAGCTTCATGTAAGGGACCTGTATGAACTGAGAAAGGATCTCGATCTTGTTACCGGAAGGATCGATGTTCGCGGAGACGTGGTCGTTCACGGGAACGTCAGGACGGGCACGTATATTCGTGCGACCAAATCAGTTACCGTAGACGGTTCGGTAGAAGCCGCCACGATCATCGCCGAGGGAGATATAGTCCTTAAGAAGGGAATGCAGGGCGGCGGAAAAGCAAAGCTTATATCGGGTTCGAACATTTACGCCCAGTTCATAGAATTTACCGAGGTAAAGGCAAAGGGTAACGTCGAGTCGAATATCATACTGAACTCTGTTGTCTCCGCAGGCAAGTCCGTCATCGTAAAAGGTAAACGCGGATCTATAATAGGAGGCACGAGCTACAGTGTCGGAGAACTGTCCGTTGCTCATGCAGGCAATGCTGCAGAGGTAAAGACAACGGTCGCATCGGGGATAAGCGATGAGTATGATAAGCGTCATCACCTTCTGTCACAGAAGGCGGACAGCGCAAGAAGGAGCATCAAAAAGACACAGCATGAGATCGAGCAGATAAGGGATGTCAGACTTACCAGCGATCCCAAGGAAGTCAAGGATGCCAAGATCAGCCAGCTGACAAGAAGACTCAAGAGAGACGAGCGGCTCCTTGAACATGTCGAGAAAGAGATCAAGGAGATCGAGGATACGATAAATGTCGGCAACCGGGCGGCAGTGATCATTGAAGATACGGTTAATCCCGGGGTAACGGTCAGGATAGACAATAAGGAAATGGTGATCAAAAATCCCATGACAAGCGTTAAATTCTACAGTCCGGAGGGAAACAGCGAGATAGAGGTCACAGGTATATGATCAATTTTGAAGAGGAACTGAAAAAATTCCATCCGAGCATGGAGATCGAGGAGGTCGAGAATGCCGTAAGGGAACATGAGCTTACGGACATGACCGACATCATGGTCGAGATGCTTCAAAGGGAAAAAGAGAATAAGGTATTATGAAGTGTTATGTATGCGGCAATCGCCTCGGCCACGAGGATGTCTGCATGTCATGCGGTACCGACATAAGGATCTACAGGCATATCATGTGCATGTCGAACAAGCTGTACAATGACGGTCTTGCGAAGGCGAATGTACGTGATATCTCCGGGGCGATCATTTCTCTTAACGAGAGCCTGAAATACAATAAAAAGAACATCGATGCAAGAAATCTGCTGGGGCTGTGTTACTTTGAAAGAGGTGAAGTGGTCCCGGCTCTTTCTGAGTGGATAATAAGCAAGAATTACGAGAGCAAGAAGAACATCGCGGATGAATATATTGATTTCTTAAAGAGCAATCCGTCAAGGCTTGATACGATCAACCAGACGATCAAGAAGTTCAACCAGGCTCTTAATTACTGTTATCAGAACAGCCAGGATCTGGCCATTGTCCAGCTCAAAAAAGTCCTTTCGATTAATGAGAATCTCATAAGCGGTTATCAGCTTCTGGCGCTTTTGTATATAGAGATAAAAGACTATGATAAGGCAAGGCGTACGCTGTACCGTGCGATCAGGATCGACAGGAATGATACAACGACCCAGAGATACTTAAAAGAGATCAATAACCTTATCACCGAACAGGTCAATTCCGGAGATGCCACGGGTCCGAATGCCGCACTTCTTCCGCAGGATATTATCACTTACCAGAACGGGAACGACACTATCATCCAGCCGATGGGCGTGCGTGAGAAGAGAGGATTTTCCAGCATAATCAATATCGTTATCGGACTTGTCATCGGTATAGCCATCAGCTGGTATCTGATACTTCCCGGCAAGATAAGCCTTGCGACCAAGGAAAACGATGAAAAGTTCATGGCTGTATCAGAGGAGCTGACAGCAGAAAAAGCTTCGCATCAGGAATCGATCAAAAAAGCGGAGACGCTTGAGAGCCAGAATGCCGAGCTGACACACCAGATAGAAGAGTTGACCGGAACGGCAGGAGCTGCGACCGAAAATGACAAGCTGCTACATGCAGCCGAACTGTACCTGACTGATCCGGACAATTCAAAAGCTGCGATGGAGGAGATGGAGACGATCGGTCCGGATTATCTTGCGGACTCATCCGAGAGCTTCAAAGCGCTTTATGCCAAGATGCAGGAAGTGACATCGGGATCCGCGCTCGAGGATTATATCAATACGGCCAAGGAAGCTCTTAAGACAAAAGACTACGCGACCGCGATTGAATATTACACGAAGGTATGCGAACTTGCTCCTGACAACTCAGACTATCTGATGGACCTGGCATATGCATACAGGGAATCGGGTGATACCGAGAAGTCGGAGGAGATATACCGTCAGGTGATGAGAGACTTTTCCGAGACACAAAACGCAATAGATGCCGCGGAATATTTGAGGTAGACCACATTTGAAGGAAGCAAAAAATAACACTGTTATTAAACCGGTGATCACAATGCTGCTTGCGGCATTGTTCTTTGCGTTTATATATGACCTTGGCAGTGGGAGCATCAGGACAGCGGCCTTTGCAACACTGGTCATCGTAACAGTCTGCACCCTTGTCCTGTTTCGCGACATCTTTCCGAAGACAGCTGTTTTTTATACGATGCTTGCAGGCATGTTCACAAAGGTTATGTATGTGATCATAACGCCGGTATGGTGCCGGCAGCACGACGTTGTCGATTTCGGAGCCGGCGAAGGACATGCGGCATATATCGAATACATCCTGGAGCACAGGGCTATCCCGGACTTTGATCCGAGAAGCATCTGGGCTTTTTTTCAGCCTCCGTTGCACCATACGATATCGGCTGTCTGGATGTGGGTCAATATTCATATGGGACTGGCCACAGATCATGTCCGCAAGAATGTCCAGATACTGCCTCTTCTGTATATGTGCATACTGATGTTCTTTGTGTATCTGATCTGCAAAGAGCTTAATATGAAAAAGGGCGGAACGCTCGTTACGATGCTGATCGTCTCGTTCCATCCGATCTATATCCTTATGTCCGGAAGCATCAATAACGATGCGCTGTCTGTGATGCTGGCAGCAGCGTCGATCCTGGCGGCGATTGTCTGGTATATGTATCCGACAACGTCAAGGATAGTGGCACTGGCATTTTGCATAGGACTGGCGATGATGGCAAAGCTTTCCGCTGCGCTTGTCGCACCGGGTGTTGCCATAATGATGATATACAAGATCATGAAGGATACAAACAGACTGCGTGACCGGACCAAGGTCATCTCTTATGTGCTTGAGCTTGCGGCATTTTCCCTTATCGTATTTCCGCTCGGACTGTGGTGGACTGTAAGGAACAAAGTGTTGTTCGGTATGAGTGCGGGCTATATTCCCGAGGTTGGCGAGCACATCGAAAACTGGGGATTCGTGCCGACCGTACTTGACCTTAGGACTGCATCACCGTATCTGTACATGAAGGCGAACGGATATGCGTATGATGAATACAATATGATACTTGCAACTATCAAATCATCTCTTTTCGGGGAAGGCGATTTTGCCTCGCTGCCAAGCATTGCGACAGCGTTTGCATGGATACTTTTGTTTGCTAATGTGCTTGTGATAATACTGTGGATCGTATCAATGATAAGAACATGCGCCAACGGCGACGGACCGTGTGATAACGGGATTAGGATATTCCTTGTTGCAACCGTTATATCGTTTGTTGCCGGGTTTGTGGCGTTTGCCGTCTCGGGCCGGAATCTTTCGGCAATGGATTTTCGCTACAGCGCTGCCGCTGTAGCGGTAATGTCGCTCTTTGCGGGACTGTGGTATGACACTTGCCAAGCAAAGGGCAGGCGCGTGCTGCAGTGGATCATTATGAGCATATCGTCAGTGTTTGCGGCAGCCGCAGCCGTATTCTGGTTTCTTGTCGGGCTGTCATAGGTTTTTCCATCAAAAAGGAGACAGATCATGGGTGGATTTTTCGGAGTAGCATCAAAAAAAGATTGTGTATGGGACCTGTTCTTCGGGACCGATTATCATTCTCATCTGGGGACACGTCGTGCGGGAATGACGGTTTACGGAGAGAGGGGTTTTGACCGGGCGATCCATGATATAACGAATGCCCCGTTTCGGACCAAATTTGACAGGGATGTGTCTGAGCTTAAAGGTAATCTCGGTATCGGTTGTATATCCGATTATGAACCTCAGCCGCTTCTCATACGCTCGCATCTGGGAACGTTTGCGATCACGACCGTCGGAAGGATAGACAATCTCGATGAACTTGCCGAGGAAGTATCGAAGTCCTCGGGAACGCAGTTTCTGGCCATGAGCGGCAGCAATATAAATCCTACCGAGCTTGCCGCCTGTCTTGTCAACCAGAAGGATTCGTTTGTGGAGGGTATCAGGAACGTCCAGGAAAAGATAGACGGATCGCTGACGCTTCTGATCATGACCGAGGAGGGCATCTATGCAGCAAGGGATCTGTACGGCAGGACGCCTGTCATGATCGGTAAAAAGGACGATGCTTACTGCGTCTCGTTCGAAAGTTTCGCATATATCAATCTCGGTTATACCGACGAGAAGGAACTCGGGCCCGGGGAGATAGTTTACATAACTCCGGAAGGGTATGAAACACTCATCCCTGCCGGCGATACGATGAAGATATGTACATTCCTGTGGATATATTACGGATATCCGAATTCGACATATGAAGGTGTCAATGTCGAGAACATGAGATATGAGTGCGGATCCATGCTGGCAGAGCGTGATGATGTCAGACCCGACATCGTTGCCGGTGTTCCCGATTCGGGGATCGCTCATGCGATAGGATACGCTAACAGATCGGGGATCCCCTTTGCAAGGCCGTTCATCAAGTACACACCGACATGGCCCAGGTCCTTCATGCCGACCGACCAGAGCATGCGAAACCTTATCGCACACATGAAGCTCATTCCGGTCGATGCCCTTATCAGGGAAAAATCACTTCTCCTCATTGACGACTCTATAGTAAGGGGAACGCAGCTTCGGGAGACTACTGAATTCCTGTATAACAGCGGAGCAAAGGAAGTGCATATAAGACCGGCGTGTCCGCCGCTTCTGTACGGGTGCAAGTTCCTTAATTTCTCACGTTCCAATTCCGAATATGATCTGATCACGAGAAGGATCATCCGCGAGCGTGAGGGTGATGAAGTGTCAGATGAAGTGCTGGCTGCATATGCCGATCCGGACAGCGACAATTACAAAGAGATGCTTGAGGATATCAGGAAA
>JAFRIL010000205.1 GCA_017432845.1 Lachnospiraceae bacterium
CAAGAAGCTTTTCCTTACGGGAAAGGGCAGGTGTAATATCACCAATGCCTGCCCGGTGGAAGAGCTTTTTGACAATATTGTCACAAATAAGAAATTCCTGTACAGTGCATTTTACGGATTCGATAATACGTGTACGGTTTCATTTTTCAATGATAACGGACTTGCGACAAAGGTTGAAAGAGGAGAGAGGGTGTTCCCCGTATCGGATCATTCGTCCGATGTTATAAGAACGCTTGTAAAAAAACTTGAAAGCCTTAGTGTAAAAGTGCTGTATCGGACTGAAGTCACCGGTATAAAAGTTGGGGCTGGCAGTAGAATAACAGGAGTTATCTACAAGAACAGCAAGGGTACCGGCGATCTTACAAGCGATGTTGTTATAATGGCAACAGGAGGTAGATCATATCCGCTTACGGGATCGGACGGAAGAGCTTTTTTACTTCTGGATAAGATCGGTGTTAAGATTAATGGATGTGAGCCGTCACTTGTACCGTTAACGTGTGATGATGAACTTGTTAAGTCCATGCAGGGCCTGTCTCTTAAAAATGTCGGCGTTAATGTTGATGTCGGTAAAAAGAGTGTTTATTCCGGGTTCGGAGAAATGCTGTTTACACATTTCGGTCTGTCCGGACCGCTCATTCTGTCTGCATCAACACATATAAGGCAGAAGGATTACGAAAAAGGAGTTATTGTCCATATTGATCTTAAACCGGCACTTGATGAAGACGAAGTTGATAAAAGGATACTGAGGGACTTTGAGGAATTTTCCAACAAAGATCTGGTCAATTCGCTTTCGAAACTGCTGCCGAATAAATTAATATCACCAGTTATCTTAAAGGTATCAATGGATCCTCATAAGAAAGTAAACTTGATAACGAAAGAAGAGCGGAGAAGACTTGGCAAAACCCTGAAGGCATTTGATGTTAAGATAAAGGGTAACAGGGGATTTGATGAAGCGATAATAACACGTGGAGGTGTGGATATACGGGGTATCAATCCTTCCACGTTGGAGCATAAAACACTAAAAGGCCTGTATTTTGCTGGTGAGATGATAGATACGGATGCCCTGACCGGCGGTTTTAATCTGCAGATAGCCTGGTCAACCGGACACCTTGCCGGTAATTGCAGATAGAAGGAGAGATATCATGGCAAAGAGTATAGCGATCGACGGGCCTGCGGGAGCGGGAAAGAGTACAATAGCAAAGCTTGTGGCAAAACAGCTCGGGTTCATTTATGTTAACACAGGTGCCATGTACAGGGCTATGGCGCTTTTCCTTATACGTAACGGGATAGATAAAGATGATACACCCGGAATAGAAAAGGCCTGCGAGCTTGCCGATATATCTATCACACATACAGACGGTAAACAGGTTGTTCTTCTTATGGGTGAGAATGTAAATGATCATCTTCGGACCGAGGAAGTTGGAAACATGGCTTCCGCATCTAGCGTTAACGCCAAGGTGCGCGAAAAGCTCGTGGCTTTGCAACAAAAGCTCGCATCACATGAAGACGTTGTAATGGACGGACGTGACATTGGTACCGTTGTGCTTCCGGACAGCAGATGCAAGATATACCTGACTGCATCCTCAGATGTAAGAGCCAGGAGAAGATATGACGAACTTGTTGCAAAAGGTGAAAGTGCTGATCTTGATAAGATCAGGGCTGACATTGAGGAAAGAGATCAAAGAGATATGACAAGAGCGAATTCTCCGCTTAAACAGGCGGATGATGCTGTTCTTATCGACAGCTCAAATATGTCGATAGAAGAAGTAAAGGATGCGATAATATCTGTCGCAAAGGAAAGGCTTTAATGGAGATTATACTCGCAAAATCAGCCGGATTCTGCTTTGGTGTTCAAAGAGCTGTAGAGGCGGTTTATGAACATCTTGAAAAAGGTGAGAAGATATACACTTACGGACCTATAATCCATAACGACGTTGTTGTCGGAGAACTTGCCGCAAAAGGTGTACGTGTATTGGATGACATAGATGACATATCGGATATTGAGGAGGGGACTGTCGTTATAAGATCTCACGGTATACCCAAAAAGACTGATGAGATACTTGCCGCATCGCGTCTTAACATAGTCGATGCAACATGCCCTTTTGTTAAAAAGATACACCGTATTGTCGAGCAGCGAAGTCTTGCGGGAGACAGGATAGTCGTTATAGGCAGCCGTAAGCATCCTGAAGTCATGGGCATAATCGGATGGTGTGCTGATCCGTCGCTTGCAACCGTCATTGAAAATGCGGATGAGGCCCATGATTTTGAATGCGATAAAGACGAGAAGATCACGGTCGTTTCCCAGACCACTTCAAGCCTTTGTAAATTTAAAGAATTAGTTGAAATTTTACAGGGAAAAGGGTACAATGTTAACGTTGTGAACACTATATGTAATGCGACCGATACGAGGCAGGAAGAAGCACGTGATATTGCATCAAAGGTCGATATGATGATAGTGATAGGAGACCGCAAGAGCTCCAATACACAAAAGCTTTACGAAATCTGCAGTCGTGAATGTAATTGTACTGAGTTTGTACAGACAAGTGATGAACTTGAAACAGATCCGCAAAGATCGCTCCGACGTGTAGGAATTACAGCGGGGGCTTCCACCCCGAAAAAAATAATCGAGGAGGTTCAAAATTATGTCAGAATTAACTTTTGAACAAATGTTAGAAGAATCTTGCAAAACAATACACAACGGAGAGGTAGTCGAAGGAACTGTTATAGCGGTTAAACCTGAAGAGATCATTCTCAACATAGGTTATAAAGCAGACGGTATCGTTACACGTAATGAGTATTCCAATACACCAAACATCGATCTGACGACCGTTGTGAACATCGGTGACAAGATGGATACCAAGGTCATCAAGGTTAATGACGGAGACGGACAGGTTCTGCTGTCATATAAGCGCCTTGCATTTGACAAGGGCAACAAGAGGATCGAAGAGGCATTCGAGAACAAGGAAGTACTTAAGGCTGAGGTTGCTCAGGTGCTTGACGGCGGTTTAAGTGTTCTTGTTGAAGAATCCCGCGTATTCATCCCCGCAAGCCTTGTTTCCGACGGATACGAAAAGGATCTTTCCAAGTATCTCGGACAGGAGATCGAGTTTGTCATCACCGAGTTCAATCCCAGAAAGCGCCGTATCATCGGTGACCGCAAGCAGCTTCTTATGGCTGAGCGTGAAAAGCTTCAGAAGGAGCTGTTCGAGCATCTCAAGGTCGGCGATGTTATCACCGGCGTTGTCAAGAATGTAACTGATTTCGGAGTGTTCATTGATCTTGGCGGAGCTGACGGGCTGCTTCATATTTCCGAGATGAGCTGGGGCCGCGTGGAAAACCCGAGAAAGGTTTACAAGCCCGGCCAGGAAGTCAAGGTATTCGTTAAGGAGATCAACGGTACCAAGATCGCTCTTTCTCGTAAGTTCGAAGATGAGAATCCCTGGGTTGATGCCGAGAGCAAATTCCATGTAGGAAAAGAGGTGACCGGTAAGGTTGCCAGGATGACGGATTTCGGTGCGTTCATTGAACTTGAAGAAGGCATTGATGCACTCCTTCATGTTTCCCAGATATCAAGAGATCATATAGACAAGCCTTCCAACATTCTGTCTGTCGGACAGGAAGTTACGGCCAAGATCGTTGATTTCGATCTTGATAACAAGAAGATCAGCCTTTCAATGAAAGCACTTCTTCCTGATGAACCTGCAGAAGAAGCAGAGTCAGTTGAGACTGCACCCGAAGAGTCTTCAGAAGAGACACCTACCGCTGATACGGCAGATGCCGAGTGACAGGTGGTGTTAACTGATGGATTATGAGAAGTTCAAGGCTGCGATCCTTCGCATGACAGGTATAGATCTTTCCGCATACAAAGAGAATCAGATGAAGCGGAGGATCAACACTCTTATTGACAAACATAAGATCTCGGGCTATGAGGATTTTGTCAATGCCCTTAAGTCCGACAGATCTTTGTTCGAGGAATTCGTCAATTATCTTACTATAAATGTTTCCGAGTTCTACAGGAATCCCGATCAGTGGGAACTCATGGATAAGGTTTTCATTCCCGAGATGATCGAGAAGTTCGGAAAGAATTTAAAGATATGGTCGGCGGCATGTTCGACCGGGGACGAGCCTTATTCACTTGTAATGGCACTGTCGAGACATCTTCCTTTATCGCAGATCAAGATACATGCGACCGATCTCGACAAGCAGGTCATTGCAGCGGCAAAGACCGGTATATATGCCGAGAAGAGTCTTGCCGGAGTGCCCAAAGATCTTAGGGACAAGTATTTTACCAAGGTCGGGAATTCATATCAGATCAGCAATGATATCAAGTCGAGGGTTGAGTTCAAAGAGCATAACCTACTCAAGGATCCTTACCAGAAGGGATATCATTTCATAGTTTGCAGAAACGTTTTGATATATTTTACCGAAGAAGCCAAGGATGAGATCTTCGGAAGGTTTGGTGAGAGCTTGTGTGACGGCGGTATATTCTTTATCGGAAGTACCGAACAGATCATGAACCACCGCAAGTACGGATTTGAGAGAAGGAATTCTTTCTACTACGAGAGAAAGGAAGCATTACTGAAAGGTTAAGATCTTTTTCTCATATTGAAGAATACGTTTATCAGACAGCGGCCGAATTCATCGGCCGCTTCTTTATTGAAATCTTCGGGGAACCGGAAGTATCTGGCCTTATCCTTGAAAGATGTCTTAAATACGGGTGTAAATATACCCTCAGGCTGTTTCATAAATCTGGCACTTATCTTTTTGCAGCACGTTTCTCTTGTGGCCTTTATATATCTGTCCTTGGGGAGGGATTCGGCAAGAGATTTGGGGATCACGGTATCTTCGCCCGGAAGATACCGGTAATCCTTGTAGTTGTCAAAATATGTCTTCATTTCCGTATCGTATAAAGGAAGCCGTATCTTAAGATCGCCCGAGGCGGATGATCTTAAGTACATCGTATCTGTCTTGGCATTAAACGGTCTCGGAAGGGGTGGTATTTTTGCTTTGTATTCAAATATGACCTCTTCGCATCTGTTGCCGTATATATCATTGTAACCGCAGATCTCATAGCCTTTGTAGGATATATCGCAGTCCTTAAGATCAAGATAATACAGTATCGGAAGTATCATGTGCATTCCGAGTACATCCTCGCGGTTATGGGTGATAAGCAGTTGCAGAAGCTCATCACTTCCGTTCTTTTCGTATTGTTCATACACCTCGATCAGCTGTCCGCCGTCATATGTATCATCGCGCTGTATGTCCAGAAAAGCTTCGATGGCTTTCTGACGCATGGAATCCGGGAACAGAAGAAAGCGAAGAGGTTTGCAGAGCCTGTAGACATCGATCTGCTGTTTGGATACAAACAGCTCATCCATATCATATTGTTTTGCTTTGTAAGTAAGGTAGGGAATATCAAACTTCATCCCGTTGAAATGGATCA
>JAFRIL010000206.1 GCA_017432845.1 Lachnospiraceae bacterium
GCAGATCCTCGGCGAGCGGGCGGACGCGGAACTGGCCAGGGAGATCAAGGCGACCGTCGTCTCCCATCCCGAGATCAGCGGTCTTCTTCGACTTCCCAATCCTCATCATCCAGAAAGTCATCGCATCCGCATAGCGAAAACGCTGTCAACATAAGTATGGGCAGAACAGTCCTTAGTACTCTTTTCATATATCAGATCACTCGTATTCGATAGTCGCGGGACCCTTCGTGGAAAGATCGTAGAGAACGCGGTTGACGCCGGAAACCTCGGCGAAAATCCTGTCGCGGATCTTCTTTAACAGCTCATAAGGTACCTCTTCGACAGTAGCCGATGTTGCATCAACGGAATTGACCGCGCGGATGATGACCATCCAGTCATCGGTACGTTTTCCGTCCTTGATACCTGTCGATGTAAAGGGAGGTACGACTGTGAAATACTGCCATACTTTTCCTTCAAGTCCTGCTGCTGCAAACTCTTCGCGAAGTATCGCATCGGATTCGCGGACCGCCTCAAGCCTGTCGCGCGTAATTGCGCCGACACAGCGAACGCCCAGTCCCGGTCCCGGGAAGGGCTGACGGTATACCATATTATCGGGAAGCCCAAGCTGCTTTCCCACTACTCTGACTTCATCCTTGTACAGATATTTAACGGGTTCAACAAGTTCAAAATCAAGTTCCTTCGGAAGTCCGCCCACATTGTGATGTGCCTTTACTCCGTCAGACTCGAGAATGTCGGGATAGATCGTGCCCTGGGCCAGGTATTTAATCCCTTCCTGCTTTGCAGCTTCTTCCGCAAATACATCTATGAATTCCTTTCCGATTATCTTACGCTTTGTTTCGGGATCGGAAACGCCTGCAAGCTTATCAAGGAATCGGTCTACAGCATCGACATATATAAGATTGGCATCCATCTGGTTTTTGAACACCTCGATGACCTGTTCGGGCTCACCCTTTCTCAGGAGGCCGTGATTAACATGAACGCACACAAGGTTCCTGCCTATTGCCTTTATAAGAAGCGCCGCAACTACGGAAGAGTCCACGCCTCCCGAAAGTGCCAGGAGGACCTTCTTATCTTGCACCTGCTCTTTGATCGCCTTTACCTGATCATCGATAAAAGCTTTTGCTGCTGCCGCATCGGTTATTCTTTTCAGTGATTCGGGCCTTAGATCTGCCATGATTTTCTCCTTGTCCATAATGCCAAAAAAAGTTACACGAACAATATACCCCATCAACAAAAGTGAAACAAGGGGGACGGTCCTTTTTGTTTCAAATGAAACATTTGGAACCGTCCCCACTGTTTCACTCTTGGCAAATCCGCAGGGAAGTTATAATATATACCGCGGAGCAACAAAATGGCTAAAGACTATTCGTTAAGACTTGAAAGCAACCGCTCCGAGCTTGTAAAGGGCATCCGCGACGGCGTGCCTATCGGGCTCGGTTATTTTGCGGTAGCATTTTCTCTCGGGATTACCGCCAAATCCATTGGACTTCGTCCCATAACGTGTATGATCACGAGTATACTCTGCCACGCTTCGGCAGGCGAGTACGCGGTCTATACGGTGATCGGCGAAAATGCGGCGTATATAGAGATGGCAGTGATGGTGCTTGTTGCAAACGCAAGATACCTTCTGATGAGTGCGGCGATGAGCCAGAGAATGGACAGCAGCCTGTCATTTCTCCACAGGCTGGTCATGGGATTCGGGATAACAGATGAGCTGTTCGGAATATCCATAGCGCGTCCCGGAACACTCAACCCCAATTATATGTACGGCGGAATGCTCATATCCATCCCTATGTGGGCGGCCGGCTCCGCGATCGGATGTTTTTCGGGCGGGGTTCTGCCCGACAGGATCGTAAGCGCGCTTTCCGTTGCTCTGTTTGGGATGTTCCTGGCGATAATCATCCCGCCCGCACGAAAAAACAGGCTTATCGGCGCGATCATCGCAGTATGCTTCGGATTAAGCTTTCTGTTTTCCAGACTTGCCGCATTATCGGGCATATCCGGCGGCACCAAAACGATCATACTTACCGTCGCGATCTCCGCCATCGCCTCCATCCTTTTTCCGGTTGCCGATGAAGATGACAGGGAGGATAGCTGATGAGCCACAGTATATTCATCTACATCCTAACAGCTGCCGTCGTAAGCCTTATCATCCGTGCGCTTCCGACTACACTTCTGCGACGTAAGATCACGAACAGATTTGTAAGATCATTTCTGTACTATGTTCCGTATGCAACGCTTTCAGTAATGACATTTCCCGCCATTACCGAGGCAACAAAAAATCCCGTCGCGGGATATGCTGCCCTCATCGTCGGGATAATTGTCGCATGGTTTAGAAAAAACCTGTTCGAGACAGCCGTTCTGTGCTGCCTAACCGTACTTGTCATCGAGTTCATTCTTTGAGACATGGGGACGGTCCTTTTTGTTTCATTTGAAACACTAAGGACCGTCCCCAGTGTTTCACAGTGTTTCACTGTTTCATATTCTACGTCCTATCATCTCCCCCATCTTAACGGGGGTTTCCACGCCTTGCGCAGTCGCTCTTAGTATCCTGTCATCAAGCACTATCCTGTCCTTCTGCACGAGAAGAATGACCGTCGAGCCTCCGTAGTTGAAATACCCCTTCTCCTCACCACGGAAGCACACGTGCCTTCTGTGATGATTTTTGATGCGCCCTACGAGCATCGCACCTACTTCCATCTGAACGATGGGGCCGAAATTCTCAGTCTTGATGACCGTGTACTCACGGCTGTTCTCGGTAAATACCGGAAGTTTTTCAAGTGCGATGGGCTGTACCGTATGAAGCTTTCCGGGAATGAAATGATTGTCGCCCTTAACACCGTTATCGATATAAGTATAGCGGTGGTAGTTGTCCACGCACAACCTGAAGACCAGACAATACCCACCCTTAAAATGAGCCGCCGTTTTTTTCGAATGAAGAAGCCGCGTTACCGAATAGCGAGACTGCTTCACGGGAATGACCGTATCATCTTCTATCTCATAAACCGACAGCAGGCCATCACAAGGCGCGTCAAACGCCGACGGGTCCTGATCGAACACTCTCATGCCCGGTCTTATGCGTCTTACAAAGAACTCATTAAAACTGTGAAAATCATTTGCGATATACTCCGACATATCGATGGAGTTAGCACGGACAAACGAAGGGATCAGAAGCGTTGAGATACGGCTGTCCATAAAGGTGCCGCACAGCTTTGAGATGACGGGCTTTGTCAGAACCCTTAGGATGCATCTTCCGATTGTCGTATTATACAGAAAGTCAAGCATGTCTTATCCTATTACCCACACGAACGAAGTATCAGCATTATGACAAACTCAAGAGCACCGATCCCACACAGTACCGCAACACCCTTGACTCCGGGTTTTTTAACTTCGATCTTGGATACGAACAGATAACCGACGATCACCATTACGCCATAATATACAACCGTCATGTCAAGCGGTGTCATAAACTGCAGAAGCATTACGAACGGGAAGATAAGTGCGGCGCTGGTTACAGGAAGCCCGGTGTATGATTTTCGCTTGCCGCCCTCTTCCTTCTGACGCTTATCCTCCATGACATTGAAGTATGCAAGTCTTATCATCGCCATAAGGACGTAAAGCATCATTACGAGAAAGCACAGGAGCGGAACCACAAAATCAAGAGGATTCCCCGTGTGAAGCCTGGGGATCATGTTAAATTCCGGATTCTGCCACACGAGCACTTCACCGATGATCGCAGGAAGTACACCGAATGCGACAAGGTCAGAGAGCGAGTCGATCTGAACACCGAACTTTATCTCGTCCTCCGTCCTGTTCTTTTTGCGGCGCGCAACCTCACCGTCAAACGCATCACACAGTCCGCAAAAGAGCAGGAAGAATGTTCCGAGGAACGGATGCCCCTGGCCCATCAGCGTTATGGTTATACCCAGCCCCGCCGAGACAAGGGACAGATACGTCAGTATTACAGTGTAGTTATAATATCCTATCATTCGTCGTCTTCCTCACTTTGCAGAAAACCGATCCTTCTCTTGATCGAAAAATGCCCTATCACAACTATCAGTGCGCACGTCAGCACGCATATATAAAACGAGATACCACGACTGGCAAGCTCAAGGCTTATTGCATCTTCGTTGCTCATAAGGTTGTTAAGACCGTCGAGCAGCAGGTAGTCGATAACACCCATGGCTCCGGGGACCGGGATCGAATTGGATCCTATGACCGAGAGTGCATGCGTTGACCAGATATCAACAACCTTGCCATACGCACCTCCGCCTGCCAGAAATACCATGACCGAAACGCATATCTGAAGTGATCTTTGCAGAAAATTGAACAGGAAACACTTTACAAGCATCCCCCGATGCCCGTCAATCATCTCCGCGCAGTCCCTGTACTCATTCGTGATCCGGTCAAGCTTCTTCTCGAGCTTTCCCGTGTTCCTGACAAGCTTTATCTTTGCGAACAGGCGGATAAGGAAGCGGCCTATCGCATGAACCCAGTCCTCACGCTTGATAAGAAGTATAATAAACGTTATCAGCGTCGCCTGGATCAGATATCCTATGATGATAAGCGCCTTGGAAAGCGGTGTAAAATCCATGAACAGATAAGGTGAGACGATCACGGCGATAATACCTATGGCCATGATCGATGCCGTGTACATGACAAGATTTAACAAAAGAGCGACGGCTGTGACAGCAGTCGGTACGGCATCAGCCATCATAAAATACGCGCTTGCAGGCTGCCCGCCCGAGGCCGAAGGAGTGATCGCCGAAAAATAAATGTCTGCAGCCGAATAGACTATTCCCTTGTTGACCGAACGCTTGTGACCGAACGCCTTTAATACCGTCAAAAGCGCCAGTCCCTCAAAGAGCACAAAGCACGCCATGCACAGTATGGCCATCATGATCCAAAACGGATTGGCATCTCTGAAATACTGTATAAAATCATCAAACGAGTAATCTTTTGTCTGCTGTGCGACCGCCCATATCGAAAGAGCTGCAAGGATGAGCGCCACAACAGTCCATATCCGGCTTTTCTTTTTTTCCATATTCTATCTCAGTATCTCGTCGATCGTGGTGACCGTGGAAAAGGTCCCCTTGTGAGCGGATATTATCTCCTTCATCTTTGACAGTTCAAAATAGTTGACGTAGCAGACAAGTGTCTTGTTCTCGCCACTTATCGCACCGTACGAATCCATAACGGTGCAGGTCTTGTTAAGCTTATCCTTGATATCTCTTATCAGGTCGTCAACATCCTTTGTGATGATCGTGACCTGTTTGATCGCTTCGAAGTGATCGGTAAAGTGGTCGATCACCGCCGTTGCCACTACATACACAAGGAGCGAGAGCAGTGCCGAGTTCTTATTGATCAGGATAAACGCCGCAAGGTAAACGCAGGCATTGAACGCTATCAGTATGAATGTCATGGAAAAATCACGACCTGTAGCATCCGAAAGCTTCTTGATGATTATGTTCGCAATTATTTCCGATCCGTCAATGCAGCCGCCCTGGCGAAGGATCAGCGACAGTCCCGCGCCCAGTATCGCACCGCCGAACGCAACGGCCAGAAAGTGTTCGGTATTGATCTCGAACGAAACCTTTTCAAATGCGGCGATCCCAAGAGTATATACCAGCGATCCGACAGTCGCCTTGATACCGAACTCTTTTCCAAGCATTGCGGCACCCGCTATGATAAACGGAAGGAACACTGCAAACACACATACCGAAAGGTTCCAGCCGGAAAGCTTTGATATAAGGATCGCGATACCCGCCGTACCGTAATCTATGGCATCATTCGGAAGCAGTATACATGCTACCGAAAAGCTCGCCAGAAGCGCACCGAGGATTATCAGAATATATGAAACGGCCCGCCCGAATCTCTTGTCCAAATCATATCTCCAATCAGACGTTCATAATCCGTTATATTTTACACCAAGTGGGGTTGTAAAACAACATGGATGGTGGCCGGTTTGACGTTAGTCGTTTGACTTACAATACTGTTTACATTAGAATGGAGAAAGTGATCTGCACTGGAGGATTTAAAATGAACGAATCAAAGAAATACAACATCGCTGTGGCCGGAACCGGATATGTTGGACTGTCGCTTGCCGTACTTTTGGCCCAGCATAATCACGTGACTGCCGTTGACCTGATCCCCGAAAAGGTCGATCTTCTCAACGCGCGCAAGTCACCGATAAAGGATGAATATATAGAAAAATACCTTGCGGAAAAAGATCTTGATATCACCGCAACACTTGACGGGGACAGCGCATATAAGGATGCTGATTTTGTCATCATCGCAGCTCCGACAAACTACGACAGCCAGCGCAACTTCTTCGACTGTTCGGCGGTAGAATCGGTCATTGAGCAGGTCCTTCGCTGCAGCGATCATGCGATGATGGTCATCAAATCAACGATCCCCGTAGGATATACCGAATCGGTCAGGAAAAAATATAACACCGACAGGATCCTGTTCTCACCCGAGTTCCTGCGCGAATCAAAGGCCCTTTATGATAACCTCTATCCGTCAAGGATCATCGTATCATGCGATGAGGGCTCGAAGGAAGCGGCACAGACATTCGCATCTCTTCTTACACAGGGAGCCATTAAGGAAGACA
>JAFRIL010000207.1 GCA_017432845.1 Lachnospiraceae bacterium
GGTGCCGTTGAGAACGACGACGAAGTTACGGATGCGCTTAAAAAGGCGGAAGAAGAGGAAGCTTTAAACAGAAAGGAGGGCGAATGATAATGGATGCTCAGACATTTGCGATATTAGTATTGCTCGGCAGTTTCTTTTTAATGGTTCTGCTCAGATTTCCGATAGCGTATGCCGTAGGTATTTCATCTGTTCTGTGCCTTATGGTACAGGGACTTCCGGTTTCAACGATGTGCCAGTATCTCGTAAAAGGTATCAGCTCATTTTCACTGATGGCGGTCCCGTTCTTTATAACGATGGGAGTGCTGATGGGAACCGGAGGTATTTCGGAAAGACTGATCGCCCTTGCCGATGCCTTTGTCGGATGGATGACAGGCGGAATGGCAATGGTTAACATAGTGGCATCATATTTCTTCGGAGGCATCTCCGGATCAGCGGCTGCCGATACGGCATCAATAGGTTCGATAATGATCCCGATGATGGTCGATCAGGGATATGATGATGATTTTTCAACAGCGGTCACGATCACATCTTCATGTGAGGGACTGCTGGTACCGCCCAGTCACAACATGGTAATATATGCGATGAGTGCGGGCGGAGTTTCGGTAGGTGCACTCTTTTTGGCAGGATACATCCCGGGAGCACTTCTTGCGGCTTCTCTTATGATCGGATCGTACATCATCTCGAAGAAGCGCAAATACCCCAAGGGAGAAAAGTTCTCGATATCACGCCTGGGCAAACAGTTTATCTCATCATTCTGGGCACTGGCAGCGGTACTTATAGTCGTTGTCGGAGTCGTATGCGGAATGTTCACTGCTACGGAGTCTGCAGCTATCGCCGTAATATACAGCCTTATCGTATCGGTGTTCATATACAAGGGTCTTGACTGGAAGGGTGTGTGGAAAGCGCTTGACAAGTGTATCGATACGTTATCGATCGTGCTGATCCTTATCTCAACATCGGCGATCTTCGGATTCTGTCTGACAAGACTTCACGTTCCGGATATGGCCAGCCGCGCCATCCTCGGGCTGTCAAGCAATCCTTATGTCATAGCACTGTTGATCGACCTTATCCTTTTGATACTCGGATGTATAATGGATATGGCACCGATCATCCTTATAGCCACTCCGATACTGCTTCCGATAGCAACATCGATCGGGATCACACCGGTTCAGTTCGGTATAATCATGGTACTTAACTGCGGTATCGGACTTCTGACACCTCCGGTAGGAGCCGTGCTCTTTATCGGATCAGCGGTAGGACACTGCAAGATGGAGAAGGTTGTCAAGGCGACATTACCCTTCTATATCTGCATGATAGTGACGCTCCTTCTGGTAACGTTTGTTCCGGGCATCGCAATGCTTTTGCCTGAACTTCTTGGTAACTGATGAATAAACACTTTGAGTACACCTACACAACCGGAACGTTTGAGCTTTGGCAGGCATCAATGTACTACGCATACTCCTCGTTTATGGGAGTTGTAAACGTTGTGTTTATCGTATCATCGATCGCACTGATCGTCAGCCGGTGGAATGGAGCATCGGACCTTTTCCGGGCCGTAATGGCCGTACTGCTTTTGCTCTTTACGGTGATACAGCCCGCCATGATCTATCTTCGCTGCCGCGCTGCGCTTGGTGGCAAAGATCAGACAATAAGCCTTACGGTCGAAGACGAAGGGATCGATGTTACGGCCGATGGTAAAAGCGGACATATCACCTGGGATAAGGTAAGAGGAGCAGTAAAAAAACCCACGCTTGTCATCATATATTCCGGAGACGGAGCCGGTTATATATTGAGCAACAAAGTACTCAAGGAAACAAAGAATGAACTGTATGATTTTGTACAGGAAAAGATAAAGGAAAACAGCCATGCACGTACTGAATAAAGACAGAGAATACCAAAGCGCGGGAGAAGGGGCCGTAAGAAAGGTCCTCGCATACAGCAAAAACATCATGAATGTTGAGCTGCAGTTTGAGGCGGGCGCCATCGGTGCCATGCACTGCCATCCGCACGAGCAGATCGGGTATGTCATAGAGGGATCGCTTATATACAAGGAAGAGGGACAAGATGATGTCACCCTTATGGCAGGAGATTCCTATCTGGTACCTCCGAACGTTCGTCACGGTATCGAGTGCGTAACAGCTGTCAAGCTTCTCGATATATTTACACCAATGAGGGAGGATTTCATTTAAGATGGCCAATTCTCTTAATGACCAGACGTATAACAGACTCAGAAGAGACATCATGACACTCGCACTCATGCCCGGAGAACCCGTATCGGCAGCCAAGATCGCCGAGAGATACAACGTGTCAAGGACACCGGCAAGAGAAGCGATAGTAAGACTGGAGGCGGATGCCCTTGTGGACATCTATCCGCAGATCGGAACGGAGATATCCAAGATAGATGTCGGTCGGGCCAAACAGGAATGGTTCGTCAGAAGGACTCTCGAGATGGGAGTGATAGACGGGATGTTTGAAAATGTATCGGAAGCGGACATTCCCAAGATGCGTGAGTACTGTCACAAGATGGAACTTGTATCAGACAGGCTTAACGACCCGGATATGACTTTTGAGTATTTAAGATGTGACAACGAATTCCATGCGATCGCATATTATATGGCGGGACAGGAG
The DNA here is from genome assembly GCA_017432845.1 of Lachnospiraceae bacterium. GTDB lineage: Bacteria > Bacillota > Clostridia > Lachnospirales > Lachnospiraceae > UBA2868. Next base: position 2,629 of record JAFRIL010000207.1, read on the forward strand.
CTTGCAGCCAGGATCGTGGCTACTTCTATGACACACTACAACCGTGTCAGACTTCTGGTTGACATGGAAAACGCCAACAAAGACAGAACACTTGCCACACATGCCCAGTTGATAAGATGCATCGAATCCAAGGACAAAGAGGCATACAGAAAGCTTTTGTGGCAGCATATGGGATATTTTGAAAAAGATATTGAGGTACTTCGCGAGAAGAGGCCTGAACTGTTTAACGAATAGGAGGATAAGATGGGCAGAATAGTTACGTTCGGAGAGATCATGCTCCGGCTGGCACCTAACGGACATTACAGATTTTTTCAGGATGACCAGCTTCAGGCGACTTTTGGAGGCGGCGAGGCTAACGTTTCGGTATCGCTTGCAAATTACGGCCTTGATACGGCATTTGTCACAAAGCTTCCCGAGCATGCGATAGGACAGGCTGCAGTAAACAGCCTCCGCTATTTCGGGGTGGACACGCAGTTCATCACAAGAGGCGGAGACAGAGTCGGCATATATTTCCTGGAAAAGGGGGCATCCCAGAGAGGAAGTCTTTGCATATACGACAGGAAGAACTCGGCGATCGCCGAAGCAACGCCGGATGATTTTGACTGGGATAAGATATTTGACAAAGCCGAGTGGTTCCACTTTACGGGAATAACACCGGCGCTCGGACCGAATGTGGTCGAGATATGCATGGAGGCGTGCAAGGCTGCAAAAGCGCATGGTGTGAAGATCAGCTGCGACCTTAACTATCGCGGAAAGCTCTGGACAAGAGATCAGGCAAGGCAGGCCATGACGAAACTGTGTGAGTACGTTGATGTATGTATCTCAAACGAAGAGGATGCCAAGGACGTATTCGGAATTGAAGCCGAAGGTAGCGACATCACCGGCGGAAAGCTCAATACCGACGGATACAGATCGGTAGCAAAGCAGCTTGCGGACAGGTTTGGCTTCGAGAAGGTGGCTATAACACTACGTACTTCGATATCCGCAAACGACAACGACTGGCAGGGAATGCTGTACGACGGAAGCGACTGCTGCTTCTCCAAACAGTATCATCTGCACATCGTAGACAGGGTAGGCGGCGGAGACAGCTTCGGTGCGGGACTCATCTATTCGCTGATAAGCGGATACTCCACTTCGGAGGCAATAGAATTTGCGGTTGCCGCATCCGCGCTCAAGCACTCGATCGAGGGTGATTTTAACAGGGTAAGTGTTGCCGAGGTTAAGAAACTTGCCGGAGGAGACGGATCCGGAAGAGTACAGAGATAGGAGATACTATGAAGCAGTTTATGGATGAAGATTTTATTCTGGAGAGTGATACGGCAAAGCATCTGTTTCATGATCATGCCAAGTCTCTTCCCATAATAGATTACCACTGTCATCTGTCGAGCCGTGAGATATACGAGGATGTCCGTTTTGACAGCCTCGGTGACGTTTGGTTCGGCGGCATGCAAAAAGACGGGAGCTGCTACGGTGACCACTATAAATGGCGCCTTATGCGCTCTAACGGTATGGCAGAGAGCCTCGTTACCGGAAGGGATGACGAGAAGGCCAGGTTTAAAGGTTTTGCAAAAACGCTCAGTCTTGCGATCGGAAACCCTATGTACCATTGGTGCAATCTGGAACTTAAGAGATACTTCGGAGTGGATGAGCCGCTTAGTCCGGGCAGCGCCGACAGGATATGGAACCAGTGCAACGATGTACTTGCAAACGACCCCGATATGAGTGCGAGGGGACTTATCAGAAAGAGCAATGTTGCCTATGTGGGCACAACCGATGATCCCATCGATACACTTGAATGGCACGAAAAGATCGCAGCAGACCCCGATGTTAAGTTCCTTGTAAGACCTTCATTTCGCCCGGACAAGGCTATAAACATCACGAAGGAAGGCTTTGCGGAGTATATCGGAAAGCTTGCCGCAGCTGTCGGAAAAGAGAGCCTTGATAATACAGGGGACGTCATAGATGCACTCGTAAACAGAGTTAAGTACTTCGCATCACACGGCTGTGTCGCAACGGATCACGGACTTGATTACATACCGTTTAGGAAGATGCCGCGCGAAGTATGTGATGCCGCATTCGCAAAAGCGATGAGGGGTGAGAGTATAACCGTAGAAGAGGCCGAAGGATACCAGACGGAAGTGCTCATCGCTCTGGGCAGGGCATACCACAGGCACAATATGGCAATGGAACTTCACTACTCTTGCCTCCGCAACATGAATGAGAGGATGTACAGGATGCTCGGGCCCGATACCGGATATGACATGATCGCGCAGAACACTTGCGGAGGAAATATCGCAAAGCTCCTGTCGGAACTTGACAGTACGGATGAGCTTCCCAAGACGATAATCTTCTCGCTCAATCCCGCGGATAACGAGCAGATAGGAACGATACTCGGATGCTTCCAGTCAAGCGAGGTTCCCGGCAAGATCCAGCACGGCCCCGCGTGGTGGTTCAATGATTCAAAGAGCGGGATGGAAGATCAGATGAGGTCGCTCGCAAATCTCGGACTGCTTGGAAACTTTATCGGGATGCTGACGGATTCAAGGTCGTTCCTGTCATATACAAGACATGAATACTTCAGAAGGATCATGTGTAACCTTATCGGCGGATGGGTTGAGAACGGTGAGTACCCCGCAGATGAGGAGGCCCTTAAACAGATCGTTACAGGTATCTCATACTACAACGCAAAGAGATACTTCGGATTATAAGCAAAAGATCGGAGGAGACAAAGTGAACGAGATACTTACTGCGATCCATGACATAGGTGGAATTGTTATAGTTAAACCTGAATGTTCATTGAAATTATTTCGATCCTGTGGACTACAGAAAATATCTTGTGGTA
>JAFRIL010000208.1 GCA_017432845.1 Lachnospiraceae bacterium
GATGATGCCGTTCCTGAATTTTTCGTTATCGATATCAAGTCCGAGCTGTGCCTTTACTTCCTCGAGCACGGGACGTGATGTGACGAGTTCCTGATAATCCTTGGTCAGCTGCGATCCCGACTGAAGGTCGCTGTACGTTAAGGATTCGGAATTCTGTCTGTTGATGACATATATCTTTGTGGTTGATTCATATTTGGGAATGATAAGAAAAGAGCAGACAAAATAAGTTGCCGCTGCGCCTACTACGGCGCACAGTATGACTATCCAGATCTTGGACATCACAACGGCAAGAAGTTCCAGTATGTCTATTTCGAAGACGTCCTCGTCACCTTCTGCAAGGCGGCGGCCGGTCTCCATGTCATTATTGTTCATCAAATGTCTATTATCCTGTTATTAATGATCGCCAACGGGTTATCGCAAAGTATCCTCTCACATGCTTCCCGCCCACAGCATTTTTCAATGAAACGTGCGGCATCCATCATGAGAGGTGCCCTGTGCCTTAAGCCATGCGAGTCGGTCGCAACGAAATGTACCATGTCATTTTTAAGAAGCTGTACAGCAAAAGGTGTCCTGCCGAGGATCCTCTTATAGAGGCTTTCGGTATTGACCTGAACGTATGCGCCCATCTCGATCAGATGGTAAACATCATCCATTTTACCGGTCAGGTTCTCACAACGTTCAAGATGCGCAATCACCGGATGATATCCGGCATTAACGAGCAGTGAGATCCCTTCTTCTATCTCGCGCAGACTCGCCGTATAGGCAAATTCGGTAAGCACATAATCGGACCCTGCCATGGTAAGGACAATCCCCTCGTCCAGCCAGCCCGCCATACTCGGATAGTAGTGAACCTCACTTCCCAGATACAGCTTCATCTGCGAGAGTCTTTCGTCCGTAGACGCGGCAGCTTTGAGCTTTTCAAAACGCTCGGTGATGACATCTCTTCCCGCGTCGGCAAATCCGACTCGAAAATGCGGTGTCATTATGACGGTCCGGATGCCTTCCTCATACATGAACAAAAGCATTCCAAGCGACTGTTTGATATCGCGCGAGCCGTCATCCACGCCGTACAGCACATGGCAGTGTATGTCCGAAAAAAATCTCATTATTCTTAGTGAAGTGTTGCGGGCAATGCCGTCGAAGGAATGGCTCCGGGAACGTTAAGTTCCACGATCGAAACCGTTCCGAATGCAGGTGCGAAAAATCCCACGTAACCGTTCCTGACGGTGCACGGTACAACGACTGTTTTGCCGTTCGGAAGAAGTATGTATGCAAACACATTGTTTGCACCGTTACGAAGTCCGGCAACAGCGAATACCACAGGTGTGTCACCGCCCTTGTAGTCGGCAGGTGCACTGATGTCGATAGTCGACTTGACAGAAGGTACCAGGCCTGCCGCAGCAGCATCTTTTGAGATAAAGGATGCAAGTGCCTCAAGCTGCTTCTGTGTCGGCATGCTCACCTTTGCGGACGCCGGCGTGCCGTTTCCTCCGGGAACTACCACCATAACCGTTCCGGCCATGGGTGACGGGGCTGCAAGCGCAGTCGTGGAAAATGCCATTGCAAGAACCAGGGCTGCAACCGTAACGATCCTAAGTTTTCTCATTTCTTCTCCTCCTTTAGAGTCCCATGTAACTATTGTTCTATATAAAATCTGTCGATGATAAGATCCTTGAGAGCATCCTCATCAACTATATATCCCATCTCAAATTCATAATCCTCGAACTCTCCGGGCTCAATGTGGCGCATCTGTCCCGGGACGACAGCAACGTTGTCTTCGTCAAGTTCCAGATCCAGAAGCAGTTTGGCCAGATACGTCATCTCGTCTATCGAAAGATTGGTGCTGACCTTGTCAGCCTCATTGTTATACAGGGTTATGGGGTACATCAGGTTCTTTGATGTTTGTGATTTTACCGCAGGGAAGAGCTTCCTCAGATACTGCATCTGTCTCTTCATCCTCCCCATCGCGCTGTCATCGATCGAGGTGTCGCGTCTTGCCACAAAGATAACGGCATCCATACCCTTGAGAAGATAATCCTTCGTACCTTCTGCCATCTTCGGATTCCAGCGGGTCAGATCCTCGGGAATGTCGACCGTAATACCGCCCAGCGAATCATTGATATCGGGTATCGCAGAAATATCGATCGCCACATATCTGTAGATCGGAACGTTATACAAAAGGTCGCTTACGCAGGAGGTGACCGCTTCATTCGTCGCCTCTCCCTGCGTTCCGTAGCTGTGGGATATCGCGATCGGAGCCTTGCGCTTTGATGCAACCTCGTCGTTAAGATCGAGAACCTTCACATCGGTCACGGTATCTCTCGGTATGCACATAAAACTGACCGTTTTTTTGACCGCATCGACCGTGCCGACAACTATCGTATCTGCCTGGTAGGGATTGGCGTCATTCATCTCGTCGACGAGCGAATAATCATCTATTCCCATGACAAGTATGTTGATCAGGTCATCATTGTACCTGTACTGTTTTCCCTTATACGTGATCGATGCGTCGTCCCGGTAAACCGAAGTTCCGTCTCTCGGAGGCGCTTCGTCAAGCTGGCTGATCCTGTGCACCGGGATGGTGTTTGATGCATTTGCCTGGAACATATCGGCGGTCAGATAATCGGCCCGCTGCCACTTCTTCCATATAAACGCAAGCGTCACAAGAAGAACCAGTGCTATCACCGACAGTGTGATCAGCAATACCTTAGCCCATACAGGCGTGTTCTTTTCTCCCCTTTGTTTTCTTCCCATCTAGTACCTTACCTCATCAAGGACTGCACATACGAACAGTCTTTTGTCCTCATCACCGCAATGTGTCACGAGCATGATCACATGATCTCCCAGCTGCGGTTTGGCTTCCTGTCTGATATTCATCGACAGGTCCCTGATATCTTCGATCGAATCAAAGAATCGCATAAACGATACGGGATCGTTAAAATCATTTCCGACAAGTATATGATCCGCCGGTCCGATGTAACACGCATAGATCCTGTAAGTCAGCTGTGCATCGGGCATCAGTATGTTGACCCTGTCGCACCTGCCGAAGACTGAAGCATCCCTTAACCTGTGAAGTCCTCCGAACATTGACCCGTCATCGGGTGACTGTCCGTAGATCAGCGTTACCGGATCCGAAAAATCACGGCTGTTCATTGAGTCGGTGATTATCGACCCTTTGTCGCTCTCGCCCCCGTCTATCGAATGTGTAAAGTAAAACGGATCGACAGCATCCTCGCAATATACTATCGGGTAAGCGATGTCGCATCCGGGTATTTCTATAAAGGCATATACATCGGGACATACGGCGATGTAACTGTCAAGATCAGCATCTGTCTCTATGGCGCCGCTTGATTCATATGCCCCGTACCATCCTTCGGGACGAATCTCTTTTGTCCCGGCTGCTTCTTCCACCGCGTCCATGGCGTTTATCACTTCTTCGCTTGCCCGGTCATCATCACCTGGTTGCATCTCTGATGTGCCATCTGTCGCCGGCAGCGATGTATCTTCCGTATACCTGTGCATGTACAGATAGGCTATCGCGGCAACAAGGGCGGCCACTGCAAGAAATGATAAGACAAGCGCTATTATCATCCCTTTGGGCATTACGGATTTATCGGTGGTCTTCTCTGTTCTGTCGCCCATATCACTCGGCTTGCTTTACTACGTTGATTATGCTCTGGGTCGATACGTCGTCAGGATCCTCAAAGGTCGCTTCCTGGATCGCACTCACCATATGGCGTATCTTGGCATCCTCGGCAGCCTGCCTCTTCTCCTCTTTGGAAAGAAAAGCCCACTGCCTTGCGGTGTATCCGGTATTTATCATGTCAGAGCCGCACTCGGGACATATACCTTCCACACCTGCAATGCTGTTACACCTGTAACATACATATACGTTTCCACTGTTGCCGGTGTGCTCGGCAAGATCGGCAAGTTCTTTATCGGGTTCTTTTGCCGGTTCTGTCTCAGGCTCTGTCTCAGATTCCTTCTCCGGCTCCTTTTCAAAAATCAGATCAGGTTCAGGCCCGGGCTCTATGATCGGATCCGGTACGGGTTCCGATTCGGCTTCGACTTCCATGGTCATATCCGGTACGGGTTCCGGTTCCGCTTCGGGCTCGGGTCCGATCGGGATAACGATCCCCGTAATCTGCTCAAAATCCGCATTGACCGTTTCGGTCTCAGACTCCGCTTCGCTCTCGTATTCGGCCGTATCTTCAGCTTCCGGCTTATATTCAGCCTCTGCTTCTATCTCCGGTTTGGGCTTGGGCTCGCGCTTTGGGTACAGTTCCCAGAATGTATCCGGGATCGGCGGTTCAGCCCCTTCCGGAGAGTCCGGCGGAAACGTCGCATCTATGATCTTCTGCCTCCCCTCGGGATCAAGATCATTCCAGTCAAACGACTCTATCCCAAGCGAAACCATACGTGCTCCGCACCGAGGACACGTATCCAGAATATCCTGAAGCAGATCTGTGTATTTGCAGTTACCACAGCATCCGATAAGCATAGTTCACCCCTTACCCCTCAACAACGAATAAATTTTAGCATACTTTACATAACATAGCAACAGAATTAAATGAACAGAATTGACTCATACCGTCACAGGAAGTTTGGGTTGACATAATTTCTACTGCATTCACTATAGTCGATAAAATCTTGACTTGCCCGTTTTGTTCGGATATATTTAATCATATACTTTTGCATTTCAATATGATCATTTCATTTCTGTGATCATGATCCCC
>JAFRIL010000019.1 GCA_017432845.1 Lachnospiraceae bacterium
AGGTTGAACGTGAGGAAGTTGCCAAGATCACCGGAACAAACAAGGACGATACGGGCCCGAAGAAGTCCGTTAAGCGTGATGCTGACAAGGTCTATCCGAACGATCCTTGCCCGTGCGGTTCCGGTAAGAAGTATAAAAACTGCTGTATGAGACGTAAATAATGGTAGAACTTGATCAGATAAAATCAGAACTGGGAAATCTTGCAGCCCCCCTTGCGGAACTTGAGGCAAGCCTGGGCGTCAGCCAGAAAGTGCAGCGCATAGAGGAACTGAGGCGTGAGATGGAAGCCCCCGATTTCTGGGATGACAACGTACGTGCCCAGAACATGACTAAGGAACTCAAAGACCTTGAGGACTCCGTCAATACGATCAAAGAGCTCAAAGTCCAGCATTCCGATATCGGAGAACTTCTGTCGATGGCATACGAGGAAAACGATGCTTCGATGATACCGGACATACAGGCTGAGTTTGACGAATTCTCCGAAAAGCTTGAGAACATGCGTATAACAACGCTTCTGTCGGGAGAATATGACAGGAACAATGCGATACTGCGTCTCAATGCGGGAGCGGGTGGAACGGAGAGCTGCGACTGGGCCGGAATGTTGTTTCGAATGTATTCGAGATATGCCGAAAAAAAGGGATTTGCCGTTGAAGTACTCGATATGCTGGATGGTGATGAGGCGGGCATCAAGTCCGTTACGTTCCAGATCAACGGTACAAATGCTTACGGATATTTAAAGGGCGAAAAGGGAGTGCACAGGCTGGTAAGGATCTCTCCGTTCAATGCGCAGGGAAAACGCCAGACAAGCTTTGTGTCTCTTGACGTCATGCCTGATATAGAAGAGGATCTTGATGTCGATATCAATGAGGATGACCTTAGGATCGACACATACCGCTCCTCGGGTGCGGGCGGACAGCACATCAACAAGACGAGTTCGGCGATAAGGATAACCCATATCCCGACGGGAATTGTTGTGCAGTGCCAGAACGAGCGCAGCCAGTTCCAGAACAAGGATAAGGCGATGCAGATGCTGAAGGCAAAGCTCTACCTTCTCAAGAAGGAAGAAAATGCCGAGAAGCTTTCGGATATCCGCGGAGAGGTCAAGGATATCGCGTGGGGCAGCCAGATAAGGTCGTATGTTCTGCAACCCTATACGATGGTAAAAGATACAAGGACGAACCAGGAAGTCGCTCAGGCCGATGCGGTACTCGACGGATATCTCGATCCTTTCATAAATGCGTATCTTAAGTGGATCAACAGCGATCACTGATCATAAAAAGGTGGAAATGATATGACTGATATTGCAGTACTCGGCTATGGCACGGTCGGATCTGGTGTTGTCGAGGTGATTGACAAAAACAGTAAGTCCATTGGCATGAAAGCCGGGGATGAAATAAGGATCAAATATGTACTCGATCTTCGTGATTTTCCCGGGGACCGGGTGGAGAGTGTGCTCGTCCATGATTTTGACGTGATACTCTCCGATCCTTCGGTGAGGATAGTCGTGGAGGTCATGGGCGGTGTTGAGCCGGCATACACATTTGTGAAAAAGAGCCTCCTGGCGGGAAAGAGCGTTTGCACGTCCAATAAGGAACTGGTCGCAAAGCACGGTCCGGAACTTATTTCCATAGCCCGCAAGAAGGGTATCAACTTCCTGTTTGAGGCCAGCGTCGGCGGAGCGATTCCCGTGATACGTCCCATTAACTCGTCACTTACCGCGGATGCGATACTTCAGATAAAGGGTATACTCAACGGCACCACGAACTACATACTGACACAGATGGCTGATGAAGGATGGGAGTTCGACAAGGCCCTTGAGACAGCCCAGAAGCTCGGATATGCGGAACGTGATCCCGAAGCCGATATAGAGGGATACGATGCGTGCAGAAAGATCGCGATACTGTCATCGCTTGCATACGGCAGGAACGTTGATTTCGAAAAGATCTACACGGAGGGCATATCAAAGATCACGGCTACGGACATCTGTTATGCAAAAAAGCTCGGCTGCGCCGTAAAGCTTCTTGCATCATCCGAGTATGATGACGGAAAGTATTATGCGATGGTCGCACCTTTCCTCGTGAGGTCAACTCATCCTCTGTACAGCGTTAACGGCGTATATAATGCGATTTTCGTTAACGGTGAGAGTATCGGGGATGTCATGTTCTACGGAAGCGGTGCGGGAAAGCTTCCGACGGCATGCGCCGTGGTCGCGGACGTGGTGGACGCGGCAAAGCATCTGGACAAGCATATATACACTTTCTGGTCCGAGGAGGATCTTGAACTTACCGGCATAGAGAATGCAACAAGAAGCTTTTTCGTAAGGATGTCGGGTAAGCCCGAGGAGCAGAAGGACAGGATAGAGGCTGCATTTGCCGGTGCGCAGATGCTTACGGTGGATGAGGATCCGGACGGATTCGGATTTGTGACCGGGCCCGTAACGGAAAAAGAGTTTAATGAGCGCCTGAAGGATCTTACGGGCGTTAAAGGAAGGATAAGGTTCGAATAAATGCTGGTTGTTAAGAAGTTCGGAGGCACATCGGTTGCCGACAATGAACGGATAATGAATGTCGCAAAGCGATGTATCGAGGATTACAAGGCAGGTTGCGATGTCGTGGTCGTACTGTCTGCCATGGGAAAGCAGACGGATGTCCTGATCGATATGGCCAAGTCAATCAATCCCAACCCGCCAAGGCGTGAGCTTGACATGCTCATGACAACGGGAGAACAGATAAGCGTTGCCATGATGGCTATGGCGATGGACAGCCTCGGAGTTCCGAGCGTATCATTAAACGCTTACCAGGTTGCCATGCACACGACGAGCGTGTACGGAAACGCAAGGCTTAAGAGGATAGATACCGAAAGGATCAGGAATGAGCTTGATCTGAAGAAAATCGTTATCATAACGGGATTCCAGGGTGTCAATAAATACGATGATTACACGACTCTCGGAAGGGGAGGCTCGGATACTACCGCGGTCGCTCTTGCGGCTGCACTTCATGCGGACAAGTGCGAGATCTATACTGATGTGGACGGTGTATATACGGCTGATCCGAGGATCGTTAAGAAGGCAAGGAAGCTCAAAGAGATCACATATGACGAGATGCTCGATCTTGCCACACTCGGGGCCGGAGTACTCCATAACAGGTCGGTTGAGCTGGCCAAGAAATACGGTGTCAGGCTGGTCGTACGCTCCAGTCTGAATCAATCCGAAGGAACTGTCATTAAGGAGGTTGTAAAAGTGGAAAGAATGCTTGTAAGCGGTGTTGCAGCCGATAAGAACGTAACAAGGATATCAGTTGTAGGTCTGGAAGACCGCCCCGGTGTTGCCTTCCGCCTGTTTGATGCGCTTGCCAAGGCAAACATCAACGTAGACATGATACTGCAGTCCATCGGACGTGACAATACAAAGGATATCACGTTCACGATACCCAGAGACATGGAAAAAGACGCTCTTGATGCGCTCGAGAACATAAAAGATACGCTCAACATGCAGGATATCAACACGAACTCCAAGGTGGCAAAGGTATCCATAGTTGGAGCCGGCATGATGAGCAATCCCGGTGTTGCATCCAAGATGTTCGAATGCCTGTATAATGCCAACATCAACATCCGCATGATCTCGACATCGGAGATAAGGGTAACGGTACTGATCGATGAGAAGGAAGTCGAAAAGGCCATGAACGTTATCCACGATATGTTCGGACTTGAGGATTGACAATAGCTGACTTGATTCTGACTGCTTTAAAAGACGGGATTTTCCCGTCTTTTTTATATTGCAATGACCGATTTTGTGATATAATGTTAGTAACTATAACTATGCGCAAAGGAAGATTGCAGTAAATGGAAACCGATATGTCACAATACGATAAAAAGGAGAGGGCGGCCGAGTCGCTTGCGACTGCATCTCTGGTGCTCGGGATCATCTCTCTTGTATCGATGCTCTGCTGCTGTCCGTTCGTATTTTCGGCAATTGGTATAGTCCTGGCGCTTCTGTCCAAAGGAGCCGAGAGTACACTTAGGCCGCGCGCCAAAACGGGTCTTGTCCTGTCGATCACGGGGATCGTGATATCGGTTATACTAGTGGCGTTTACGATCGCAATGCCGCTGTTCATGTACAAGACAAACCCAGAATTCAGAAAGAACATCGACGATGCCATGGTAGAGTCTCTTGAACAGGACGAAGAATTGTTCAGACAGGTTTACGGAGATGATGTTTACGATCAGATGATGGATATCTTCACAAAAGGAGGCAGCATATGATCGGAATAAGCGGATACGGTAATTCACCCCTTTCGGGTTATATTTACGGCGGTTACAGCTTTGCACCGGATGGTTCCGGAAAGGCTGAATCTGCCGATAAGGCAGGTGCCATCAAGAATCCCGGAGAATCGACAAGGGTTGCCCCGGGTCGAAAATCATCCCCGGCGGAGTGTCAGACCTGTAAGGAGCGCAAGTATCAGGACGGGTCGGATGAGAACGTATCGTTCAAGAGTGCCCAGCACATATCTCCAGAAGCGGCGGCAGCAAGGGTGCGCGGACACGAACAGGAGCATGTGGTAAACGCATACTCAAAGGCTGCAAAAGACGGCGGTAAGGTAGTAAATGCCAGCGTGTCGATACATACGGCAGTCTGTCCCGAGTGCGGAAGGACCTATGTTTCGGGCGGTACGACCCATACAATGATCAAATACAATAATGAGAAAAATCCATATCAGCAGAACAAGAAAGCAAATGATGCCTTGGGACTTCGGGGACAGAGCGTTGATCTTGCGGTCTGAGAATAAGGGTTTGGGAGTAGTTTTTGATGAACAGAACAACGATATCTGAGTTGAAGCTTGCAGCAAAGGATCAGTTACTGGGCAACTACCGAATAGCAGCCGGTTCCTTTGCTCTTCTTTTTGTGCTCATCTATGTGATAATGTCGGTCATTATGTCGGCTTTTACCTACAGCATAGGACAGAGCATGTCTGCCACCGGCATGATGAGCCTTGCACAGGAGATCGAGGCGAGTGTTTTGGGGATGGTCATAGGGGCGATATCAGTGACTTTCTCCGTAGGGTATATCCATATCATGAAAAAGATCACAAACGGCGAGCAGGCCGTGCTCTCCGATCTGTTTTTTACGTTCCGTAATCATCCCGATAAGGTCATAATAATCAGCCTGATCATGACGGGTATACAGTTTGTATTGCTGCTGCCGGCAACATTTGCCGCACCCCGTGATCTCGACATAACTCAGGGCTTTGACGGAAAGAGGATGTTTTTGTGGGCGGTTTTATATCTGTCGGGATTGATCATTTCGTTTGTGATAGACCTTATGTTTGCCATGTGCTTTATGATCTATCTGGACGATCCGGATGAGAGTGTACCCGATATCCTCAGAACGAGCGTTGACATGATGAAGGGCAACAAGTTCAGGTATTTTTACATGCTCCTGTCGTTTATCGGATACTGGATACTTGGGATATTAAGCCTCGGTATCGCATTTGTGTGGGTGGTCCCCTACCAGACGATGACCACGGTCGTTTTCTATCAGGACCTGAAAAAGAGCACAGGGGATAACTGGTGTGAAGTATGAGCGTTGAGTTTGATGTAAAAATGACAACCGGTAAGATGTATGATTATATGCTCAGGCATACCTTTACTTCCTTTGCCGGGATAGTCGGAGAACTGCTTGGTATCGTTCTTGTCATAGGTTTTTTTGCGTACGGGCAGTGGCTGTACCTGTTGGCCGGGATAGTGTGTGTGTTCTACCAGCCGGTGGCACTGTACCTTCGCGCACGCAGACAGGTCAGGACGAACGCAGTATTTTCATCGCCGCTTCACTACAGGCTCGATGATACCGGGATCACGGTAACAAGCGGTGATGATACAGACAGCATGGGTTGGGACAAGATGTACAAGGCCGTATCCACTTCACGCTCGGTCATAGTATATACGAACAGGATAAATGCCTGCATATTTCCGAAGGATGATATGGGCGACAAAAAAGATGCGGCGATCGCTCTTATATCGTCCCATATGGATCCCAAGCAGGTGAACATCAGATAATGATAACGGTTTTTGAATCTTACAGCGAAGAAGAAACTGCGGGATTTGCGAAAGAGCTTGCATCAAAAGCCCAAAAGGGCGATGTTTACGCGCTTACGGGAGATCTGGGTGCCGGAAAGACCGCGTTTGTAAAGGGATTTGCAAGAGGCCTTGGCATAAAGGAGCCGGTTGTCAGTCCTACGTTTACCATACTGCAGATCTATGACAGCGGATCGCTTCCCCTTTATCATTTTGATGTGTACAGGATCGGGGATATCTCGGAAATGGATGAGATCGGTTATGAGGATTGCTTCTACGGAGACGGAGTCTCGATGATGGAATGGGCCGACCTGGTGGAGCCGATCCTTCCCGAAGATGTGCGCACGATAAAAATAACGCGGGATATTTCAAAAGGTCCCGAATACAGAAGAATAGAATATGAAGATAATAGCCATTGATTCATCGTCTCTTGTAGCATCGGTGGCGATCGCTACCGAAGAGTCTGTTATAGCCGAATACAGCGTTAATTATAAAAAGACTCACTCGCAGACACTGCTTCCGATGCTTGATGAGATCAAGACCATGACGGAGCTGGATCTGTCGTCGGTGGATGCGATAGCGGTCACATCGGGCCCGGGGTCATTTACGGGTCTTAGGATCGGGTCATCAACTGCCAAAGGGCTTGCTCTTGCGCTTGGCAAGCCGATAGTTGAGGTTCCGACGGTAGACGCGCTTGCCATGAACATGTGGGGAAGCGCTGATCTTGTGTGTCCCCTGATGGATGCAAGACGAAACCAGGTATATACGGGATTTTATGAGTTTGACGAAAACGATGAGCTGTCGGTCATAAAAGAAAGATTTGCCGAAGATATCGAAAAAGTCGTCGGGATGCTCAATGATATCGGAAAGAGCGTGACCTTCCTCGGAGACGGGGTTGATGTGTCAAAAGAAGCGATCAGACGCGTCATGCGCATCCCGTTTAGGTTTGCTCCGCCGCATCTGTCTCGCCAGAGGGCGGGAAGCGTAGCCACCCTGGCCGTAAAGTACTATAAAGAGGGCAGGATGGTGGATTCATCTGCCCATAAACCGGAATACCTTCGCATGTCGCAGGCGGAACGGGAGAGGTGTTCATGATCAGCATCCGGACCATGACACTTCAGGACATCCCGCGGGTGGCCGCAATGGAAAAAATGATCTTTTCTGATCCGTGGTCCGAGAAGGTATATGAGGAAACCTTAAGACTTCCGGAGGCGGAGTATGTCATTGCGCAAAGCGGGGAGATGATCGCAGGGGCAGCCGGGGTCAGGAATATAGTCGGGACCGGTGAGATAACAAATGTTATGGTATTGCCCGAATACCGGCGTCAAGGCATCGGACGGATGATGATGGAAGAAGTCCTGAACAGAGGGAGGGCTCTTGGCGCGGATGAGTTTACGCTTGAGGTCAGAGCAGGAAATGCTGCCGCGATAGGACTCTACGAAAGCCTCGGGTTTGTCTCGGAAGGGGTGCGCCCCCGGTTTTACCGTAATCCCGTGGAAGATGCTTTGATTATGTGGATCAGAAAATGTTAGATGTATGTTTGCTCGGAACCGGCGGAATGATGCCGCTTCCTTACAGATGGCTGACGTCACTCATGATGAGGGTCGGCGGCAGCAATATACTGATAGACTGCGGCGAGGGAACCCAGATCGCCATGAAGCAGAAGGGCTGGAGTCCCAACCCGATAGACGTGATATGCTTTACCCATTATCATGCCGATCATATCAGCGGACTGCCCGGATTGCTTTTGTCCATAGGTAATTCGGAAAGGACTGCACCGATCACCATGATCGGACCCAAGGGCCTTGAGAGGATCGTAAGATCCCTTTGCTGCATAGCACCCGAGCTTCCGTTTGCGATTAAGTTCATGGAGATCGAGGGTGGCAGGCAGGTGTTTGATTTCGGCACATACCAGCTGGAAGCTTTCAAGGTCAGCCATAACGTTACATGCTACGGATATACTATGAGAGTGCCCAGGATCGGAAGATTTGATGCCGATAAAGCCAAGGAACTCGGTATTCCGCTATCCTATTGGAACCGCCTGCAAAAAGGCGAGACAGTGACCGATGAGAACGGCACATATACACCGGACATGGTGATCGGTCCTGCCAGACAGGGACTGAAGGTCACATATTGCACGGATACCCGGCCCGTACCCGTCATCAGCGAGATGGCGTCCGGAGCGGATCTGTTCATATGTGAAGGAATGTACGGAGAGCCGGGCATGGAGGATAAGGCCAGAGAGCATCGTCATATGACTTTCTGCGAAGCGGCAAGGCTTGCCGCTGCTGCGGATCCGAAGCCCGGTCAGCTCTGGCTGACCCATTATTCCCCGTCACTGTCATATCCCAAGGATTACGTCAATGAGGCGAGGAAGATATTTAAAAATACTCATGCGGCAAAGGATGGCCGCAGTATTGATCTGATGTTTAAGGATGGATCAGGGAATGAGACGCCGTAACCCCACGAGGATCCTAATAGTGTTGGTCGTGCTCGCGATAGGAGTCGTGGGTCTGTTTTTCTATATCTCTAACTACTCAAAGGTGGTCGCGGAAGGCAAGCAGAACCGTATGACCCCCGTGCAGGAAGTGCTTTCGAGGGATCTTGAGACCAATTACCCCCCGACACCCAAAGAAGTCGTCAAGCTGTACAGCGAGATCACCAGATGCTTTTACGGTGAGGAATATACGGATGACGAGCTTATCAAGCTGGCGCTGTTTTCGAGGCAGCTCTTTGATGATGAGCTTGTTGCGAACCAGACGGATGACCAGTACCTGTCCGCTCTTCGGATGGATATAGACAGCTGGAAGAAGGACGGAAAAGTCATTTCAAGCTATTCCGTCTCGCAGAGCACAGATGTCAATGAGTATACTTATGAAGGACGCCAGTGGGCACAGTTGTATTGCCTGTATTCAATAAGGATGGGTACGAACATGGCTCCGATAACCGAACGCTACCTGCTCAGAAAAGACGACAGGGGACATTGGAAGATACTCGGATGGGAATTGGTTACGCCGGGAGACGATAATGGGTAAGGTCAGGATTCTTGCCGTTGAAAGTTCGTGTGACGAGACTGCGGCTGCCGTTGTTGAGGACGGAAAGAACGTTTTGTCAAACGTCATATATTCGCAGATCGACCTTCATACGCTCTACGGAGGTGTTGTACCAGAGATCGCATCCCGTGCGCATATCGAAAAGATCGATCCTGTGATAACATCCGCTCTTTTTGAGGCCGGATGCACGCTTTCGGACATTGATGCCGTTGCCGTGACATTCGGACCGGGGCTTGTGGGACCGCTCCTTGTGGGTGTGGCGGAGGCCAAGGCGATAGCTTTTGCATCGGATCTTCCGCTTATCGGAGTCAATCATATATACGGCCATATCTGTGCCAATTTCATAGAACATGCCGATCTCAAGCCTCCGTTTATGACACTTGTTGTATCCGGCGGACATACGCACCTGGTGAATATCACGGATTACGGAGAATATGAGGTGATCGCCCGCACAAGGGATGATGCGGCGGGAGAGGCATTTGACAAAGTCGCAAGAGCGATAGGCCTCGGATATCCGGGAGGTCCCAAGATAGATGAAGCTTCAAAGCGCGGAAACCCCGATGCCATAGTATTTCCCAAGGCAAAAGTGGGTGACAGTGAATTCGATTTCAGCTTTTCGGGCCTGAAAAGCGCGGTATTGAATTACTTAAATCATGCGGAAATGAAGAATGAGACAGTTGATCCCGATGATCTTGCCGCGTCTTTTCAGAAGGCGGTAGTTGATGTCCTGACGGATCACTCAACTCTGGCGATGAGAAAGTACGGGGTACGTGATTTTGCCCTTGCGGGCGGTGTCGCCAGTAACAGGGCGCTTCGGGCAAGCCTGGCGGATGCCTGCGCAGCCGAAGGAGTCGGATTTTATGTGCCATCCCCCGTGTACTGCACGGATAATGCTGCGATGATAGGTGTTGCGGCATATACGGACTATGTTAAAGGTAACTTTGCGGACCTGGCGCTTAACGCGGTCCCCAATCTGTCTCTTTAAGGAGAGGTAGCATATGAGAAAGAAAACGGCTGCAATAGTGCTTGCGGGCGGCAAAGGCACAAGAGTCGGGCGAAATGTCCCCAAGCAGTATATAAACGTGGGCGGATTTCCACTGATATACTACAGTCTCAAGACGATAAACGACAGCTTTATCGATGAGATAGTCCTTGTATGCCCTGAGGCTGACAGGCAGTATTGCATGGAAAACATCGTTGATAAGTACGGCTTTTCAAAGGTCAAAAGCATTGTTGCGGGCGGCAGGGAGAGATATCATTCGGTATATAACGCGCTTACGGCTCTTCGCTGCATAGCGGAAGGCGACAGCGGTGATCCGTGCGAGATAGTGTTCATTCATGACGGTGCGCGTCCGTTTGTTACCACCGATATACTTGAGCGTGCATATGATGAGGCCGAAAAAAGCGGTGCCGCAGTTGTTGCGATACCCGTGAAGGATACGGTAAAGCTTGCGGATGATGAAGGCTTTGCAACAGAAACGCTTGACAGAGACAGGATCTGGCTGATGCAGACACCCCAGGTGTTTGATTTTTATGAGATATATGCTGCTTACAGCAGGCTTATTGAAAAGGAACAGGAAATACTTGAGAGTCATTCTTTCGTGACTGACGACGCGATGGTGCTCGAACTGTTCTCGGACAGGAAGGTCAAGCTTGTTAAAGGAGATGTCAGGAATTTTAAAGTAACGACCGAAGAAGACCTGGAGCTTGCCGGGCGTTATATGTAGAGGAGAAATGTGATGATTATTCCCGTATTGCTGTTTGCCCTCGGGCTTGTGTGTCTGATAAAGGGAGGGGACTGGTTTGTAGACGGAGCCGCAGGGATCGCGACCAGATTCAATATGCCGCAGATCCTAGTTGGTGCGACCGTTGTTTCGATAGGAACGACATTGCCGGAGGTTATGGTCTCGGCTTCTTCCGCGCTGTCGGGGCATGGCGAGATCGCATACGGTAATGCGATCGGATCGATCATATGCAATACCGCGCTTATCGCAGCGATAACCATTGCTGTCAGGCCGGCTGCAGTGGACAGGAGCACTCTGGTGGTGCCGACATTCTTCTTCTTTGCGGCTGCGACCTTTTATTGTGCGGTTGCTTATGTTTCGGGAGAGTTTTCAAGGACTACGGGCATAATACTGTTGGTGATCTTTGTCATATATATGGTAATCACCGTACGAAGCGCGCTAAAGTCCGATTCCGGGCAGGAAGCGACAACAGGTAACGACAGCGATTCGGCCGAAAAAGAGAAGCCCTTCTGGCTGCTTATCGTGCTTATGATAGTAGGAGCAGCCATGATAGCGGTCGGAGCCGATCTTCTTGTTGATAACGGCACACTTATCGCAGCAGCCCTGGGTGTTCCGGAGTCGGTCATAGCACTTACATTTGTAGCTCTCGGAACATCACTCCCTGAATTTGTTACCGCAATAACGTCTCTCAGAAAGGGTGTCGGCGCACTGTCTCTCGGAAACGTTATCGGTGCCAACCTGTTTAATCTTGTACTTGTGTCGGGTATGGCAAGTGCGCTGTCGCCTTTTGAAGTGCCGGTCGGAAAACGCATCGGCTCTCTTCCGGCTTCGTTTGTAATAGATATTCCGCTGATGTTTGCCGTGATGGCATTTGTGACAATCCCCGCGCTGATACGCGGAAAACTGTCGAGAATACAGGGTATAATACTCCTGGCAATGTATGTTATATTTATCGCATTTCAGTTCGCATAGAATATAAGAAAAAGTCGTGAAAGGATACAACGGACATTCGAATATTGACAATCCGCTTAAAAAGAGGAAAGCGCAGTGAGACTTTCGATTATAGTACCGGCCTATAATTGCAGAGCTTATATTGATGAATGCCTTACATCCATCACAGATCAGATGTGGGACGACAGTGAGCTTATCGTTGTTGATGACGGCTCTGATGACGGTACTGACAGGATCCTTGAAAAATACCGGGATGTCCCATGTGTAAAGGTGATGTTTCGCTCCCACGAAGGCGCGTCCGGCGCGAGAAATGCCGGAATAGATGCGGCTTCAGGAGATTACATCACCTTTGTCGACTGTGATGACAGGCTTAAACCGGGATTCCTGAGGTGTGCCGAAGATCTGCTTCCGTCTTCGTCAGATATGATCATATTTGGCATTGAACGTCATTTTCTTGACGGCAGATCCGAGATATCTGCCCTGGAAGATCATTTCTACCCTGATATTTCATATTTTGCCGATGAATACATAAGGAAGCGCGCGATGCTGATCTATTCGGTCGGCAACAAGTTTTATGATAAAAAACTGATCGATATGTATCACATACGGTTTTTGGCAGGTCTTGAGTTCGGTGAAGACCGGCTCTTCAATTACTCCTTTCTTTTAAAAGCCCAAACAGTCTTTACATCCGAGATCATCATGTACGACTATATGCAAAGATCCCTTTGCTCCATGTCATCAAAACACTTTCCCGGTTTTTTTTCACTGCTCTGTGATCTTCATGAAGAAAAAATGAAATGCTTTCTGACTTTGTCCGGGGGAACAGACAGGGGGGAAAGAGAGGACTTTGTCAACTATGATATGAAGCGCACCGTCATTGCTGCCATTGAACGGTTTTGTGAACATCCGGAAGAGATCGATGAAAATCTTCCTTCCATCGGCAGGATCATATTTGGCGATGACTATAATGAAGAAGACAGGCGCAGACTTATGAACGCTGATATTCCGGATCAATCGGAGTGGTTCTTAAAGCCATGTGATAATGCGGCGATATCTGGCCTGCTGTGATAAACTGAGATATTTTTAAATGAAAAGAATTCAAATCAACAAGGGGAGGCCTGATCCGATGCTTCGTTTTACAATGCCTGAAGAGTCTTCAAGTTTCCGGGAAAAAGCAGACCACGTACATTCCCAGCTGGAAGAGTTCCTGCACATGGAAGCCCTGCATGAGCTTCTCGGGATCCTTGAAACGGATATAGATACCATCAGCCAAAGATACAACAGAAGACTTAAAGGAAACGGCGCTGTTGTTGAAACACAGGAATTGAAAGGAATGAAGTCTCTGGATGAGAAAAAGGAGATTCTGTACCCTCTGTTCAGGGAGCTTGGTTTTATTGACATCAATAAACCGATAAGCGATAAAAACCGTCATATACTCGTCCTTGGCGGAAGCCTTAATGCCTGTATCGAGCGGACAGAATGCGCGCTTAACCGGGTCGATGATACAACCCGGTTGGTAGACGGACTGGCGTGTTACAGGCCTGTCAGTTTGGCTGAAAAAAGGGCAGCGGATGTATTTTCGTGTGAAACGGAATTCGGCGCGATGGCGGAGAGTTTCGAGCGCGTCTTTAGCCTTGACGGATCCGGATATACCGAGAATTATAAGGGAGACCGGAATCTGAACCGCATCTCCTGCGTAAGGATATACGAAGGAGCGGACAAATGTACATTCCGAATCTTTGCCGCACCATCCTCGGAACCTGATGTCAGGAGAGCGGATACCGGAGATTCATTCAGCTTTGTTTTGGATTCGGATGCAAAGAAGGAACCGGCGGATCACTTTCTGTTCATTACCAATAACAGATATTGCAACCGTCAGTTCTTACAACTGTATTACCGGATGCTCCAAAACAGATATCCCGGAACCCTTGATGTGATAGGGTGCTTTCCCGATGATCGTGTCACATCGGTGGAACAGTATGATCCGTTGCAGTATCTTCAGGATCTTATCGGGATCATAGACTGGACATACCGGCTATTGAAAGCGACCGGCCGTTGATGAGGGAGCAGGTATGAAATTATGCATGTATGAAGGATACATCCGTAATCAGAAGAATCTGCTTTGTGAACTGTCTCTTGAAGAAGGGGCCTCTCGCCGGGAAACCGAGGAGCGGATAATCCTTAAGGGCTTTGAGGTGTGGGGCCCGGATATGGCTCTTCATCTGTACGGCTCCTTTGCCATTGTGCTGAAGGATGATGATCGTCTGTTCTGCATAAGGGATGCCTTCGGGATAGAGGATCTTTATTACCGTATTACCGCGAAGGGAGAATTGATATATTCTTCGGACATAAAGACCATCGCCCGTGACCCTTGGTATACCGGGGGTATAGATCCCGACGCACTGCAGCTGTATTGCATGTTCGGATATCCCGCGGGGGAGAAAACGCTCTTTAAGGGGATCAGGAAACTGCTTCCGGGCAGATATCTCAGATTTGAAAACGGCACTGCGGTTACAAAAATATGGTTCAAGCCCGGGTTCAGACCGGAGGATGGAACAGATGCCGATAAGTGGGCAGACGAAATAGAAGGATGTTTTGAAGAGATCCTCAGGGAGGATGGGCAGAATCTGGATCCTTCCGAATGCATATCTTTTCTCTCCGGAGGAGTTGATTCATCTTATCTTCTCGCTACCGCGGGGATACAAAGTGCCTTTACCATGGACTTTGAACAGGCAAGCCTCAGGGAGAGCGTTTTTGCCCAAGAAACTGCGGATGCGCTTGGAGCGGCACTTAATGTACTGAACATCACACCGGGTATGTATTTTGATGCCATACCGCAATTTTTGCGGTGCACCGGGCTCCCCGTTGTCGACAGCGCAGGCATTGCGTTTTACATGGGATGCAAAAAAATCGAAAAAGAAATAACGGATAAAAGGATACTCTTTTCCGGTGAGGGAGCGGATGAGTTCTTCGCCGGATATCATGTTTATAAGAGATACGCTGAACTGGGGATGGGAGATGAGCCGAAGTACTTCGGCTGCGACGGCGTTATGCCCCGGGAAGAGGCGATGCTGCTCCTTCATCAGGAAACTGCTTTCCCGGTCCGGGAACTTCTGCAGGAAATCTTCAACCCTTCTGAAGATGCGCTGTCGCATATGCTTTCCGCCGATATAGCCCTGTGGCTGGAAGGCGACATACTGATGTGCACAAAGGCTGCAAGGGGATGCGGTCTGACACTGGTCCTGCCATATTCCGACATGAGGATGTTTGATATCAGTTCAAGAATGCCGTCAGGCCTGAAACTTAAGGACGATATCGGAAAATTCGCGCTCCGGTATGCGGCCGAAAGGAAGCTGCCGAAAGAGACGGTATACAGGAAAAAAGCCGGATATCTCGTGCCGGTGATAAAATGGTTCCGGGATCCGCTATATACAGACAGGATCAGGAGCACAATATTCGGAGATACGAGCAGGCTGTTTTTTGACACAAGGATCCTGGAATCTTACTGGGAACGCTTTCTTGAAGACGGGACGCGGGAATTCAGGATCATATTTGCGGTATATATTTTTGTGATATGGTATGAAACAGTGTATGAGGTAGTTTGTAAGTGAAAAATTTTCTGACAAAACTCAATAAGATAGACAGCAGCGAGGACAACCCGGAAATAGAAAAAAAGTACAGGCTGAACAGAGATCTTACACTCGCAAAGCTCCTGGAATATCTTCCGCCGATGATCGCAACGAATATCTCCACGCTGCTCCTTATTACGGTAGACGGGATTGTCGCCGGAAATCTCGTGGGTAATGATGCCCTTTCGGCTGTGAGTATTTTCGGTCCCATAGACACTTTTATAGGCGCCATAACCGCGATCCTTTCCACCGGAGCTTCGGCTGTCCTCAGCAACAGGATAGGTGAGGTAAATACCGGAAGGGTATTGCAGGCCAAAAAGGCAGTTAAATATATGTCTGTTCTGATGCCGATCGCCTTTTCGCTGATCCAGATCCCACTTATCTTCGGGATCATTGCATCCTACAATCTCAGCAAAAACATGCTGTCTCTTGTCACCGCTTATGCGATAGGGATAATGATATCCAACCCCTTCGGAATGCTGTCGACGGTCAGTGTTTATGAGATCCAGATCATGGGCAGGATGAAGGTGCTTATGAAGCTGGCTCTGCTGGAAGGCATCTTAAACCTTGCTCTGGATCTTCTCTTTGTAGGCGTATTTCATATGGGAGTAGCGGGAACCGGTTACGGAACCGCAGTCGCCTGCATAGTCAGATGCGTTCTCACGGTGATCTATCTGAATAAAGAAACAGACATTTATAAAACTGGTGACGCGAAGATAGTTTTTTCCGATATCGCGGAGATCATTTCCAAGGGACTGCCGGAAGCCGCGTCCATGCTTGTCGTCGTCATGCAGAACTATATAATCATAAGGATAATACTGCAGAGCTTCGGGCCTGAAGGCGGTGTCATAAAGGGCGTATGTGCCTTTTGTTATTCGCTGGCCAATGTTCTCATGAGTTCCGTACAGGGCGCACTGAGACCGCTGATTGGTCTCTTTAACGGAGCAGAAAACAGGAAGGGTGTCCGCAGCCTTATGAAACAGGGAACTGCTATTGTTCTCGGGGTGTCCGGCATAATGATAATACTGTTTGAGGCCATCCCCGGTC
>JAFRIL010000209.1 GCA_017432845.1 Lachnospiraceae bacterium
CCAAATCCGGTCACATTAAAACCCCGCCCCGTATCTTGCCCAAAAGGGGTTTGTGTGATAAACTAACTCCGTATGCAATGCAGAATGGCCATTTAGGAGATAAACCATGAACAAACGTAAGATTGCAGGATTTGCTGCGGTGATTTTATCGGTGCTTCTCGCATTTCCGGTAACTGTTTTTGCCGAAGGCGTAACAAGTATCGTTATGACCTATCAGGATAAGGTATTCACGAAGCAGATATATGACACCGAGATTCAGCAGATCAGGACAGGTGCCGATACGGATGGCCTGAGGGATGTCGGAGCTCTGATAGACCAGCTCGCTTTCCAGACAAACGGAGAGGTCATGGTCGATAAGATCGCAGTGGTATCGGCGGTTAAGGCAGCGATCATATCGGGCAGCACTTCCATAAACATAGATCTTACCAAGTATGAAAAAGGCGCTCAGGCAGCCATCCCTTCTCACGCTTCTGAAGTTGTCGTATCACCGGACGCCGGGACAGTGGATGCGGCAGGCGCACTGGCTGCTGCCAGCGGAATAGATACAAAGCTTTCCGAAGCTTCGACGAGATTTCGTGCAAACGAGGACAGGGCCAAGAATATAAGGAATGCGGCGTCCAAGATAAACGGGATGATAATCATGCCGGGCCAGTTGTTCTCATGCAATACGGCATTCGGCCCCAGAACCGTTGCAAACGGATACGGCATGGGTAATGTCATAAACGGCGATGAGTATGTTAAGGGCCTTGGTGGTGGAATATGCCAGGTCAGCTCAACTCTTAATCTTGCCATGCTCCGGGCAGGGATAACCCCGACAGAACACCACAATCACAGCCATCGTTCGAGTTATATCGGATCCGGTCTTGACGCGACGATCTCGGGAGCATCGCTTGACTACAAGTTCATCAACCCGTATTCATATCCTATACAGATCCTGGCCGCAACAAACGGAGGGGTCCTTTCCATAAGCGTATACAGCAATCATAATGCCACGGGCGGGGTTGTTTATGAACCCGTTGTTGTCGGGGGCAAGATGTCCAACACGACTCATGTGGTAGGAAAGCTTGCAGGCATACAGGTAAGCGACAGGGTTGCTTACAGCAGCAGATACAAACAGTAGGAGAAGAAAATGAAAAAGAAAATCGCTATTTATCTTGTCCAGACTGTTGTCATCGCTGCGCTCTACTGGGTGCTCACGTATATCGCCAACATGTTCCAGCTTGCCAACGGACTGAACTTCCAGCTTAGGATATCGGATGCGCGGACCGTGCTTCCGTACTATACTCCCGCGGCTGTCCCGGGTCTGTTCCTGGGATGCCTTGGTGCGAACTATACAATGGGACTGCCGGCACCGGACGTCATTTACGGAAGTCTTGCAACATGTGTTGCGGCGCTTGTCAGTTATTTTCTTCGCAGGAAGAAGTTCATGGTCCCGTTCCCGCCGATCATCATAATAGCTTTTACGGTTCCGGCGGTATATAAGTATTTGCTCGGATTTGACGAGCCTCCCTTCTGGAGGAGCGTTCTGATGGTTGGTCTCGGTGAAGTGGTAACATGCGGAGTACTCGGCGTGGCTCTGCTTCTCGGACTTGAGGATTACAGGGATAAGCTTTTTCCTACGGATAAACAGGCAACAGATGCCCCGGATACAGACGGGGATAACAATAAAGAAGTAACAGGAGAAAACAGTAAAGATGTATAAAAAGGTATCAACGGACCTCGGATTTGTGGAGCGTGAAAAGGAGATCGAAAAGTTCTGGTCCGAGAACAAGATTTTCGAAAAGAGTCTGAAGATCCGTGAGGGAGCAAAGACTTACATGTTCTATGACGGACCGCCGACAGCAAACGGCAAACCGCATATCGGACATGTACTGACGCGTGTCATAAAGGATATGATCCCGAGATACCGCACGATGAAGGGATACTATGTCCCGAGAAAAGCAGGGTGGGATACGCACGGTCTTCCCGTCGAACTTGAGGTTGAAAAACTTCTCGGTCTTGACGGCAAGGAGCAGATCGAAGAATACGGACTCGCCCCGTTCATTGACAAGTGTAAGGAAAGCGTATGGAAATACAAAGGCATGTGGGAGGATTTTTCCGGAACGGTTGGATTCTGGGCCGACATGGATGATCCGTATGTTACATATCATGACGATTTTATTGAGAGTGAGTGGTGGGCATTAAAGACGATATGGGACAAGGGCCTTTTGTACAAAGGCTTCAAGATCGTTCCCTACTGTCCGAGATGCGGAACCCCTCTTTCTTCGCACGAGGTTGCCCAGGGTTACAAGACCCTCAAAGAGCGCACCGCAATCGTAAGGTTCAAGATCAAGGATGAGGACGCTTACTTCCTTGCATGGACGACGACACCGTGGACGCTCGCGAGCAACATCGGTCTGTGTGTCAATCCCGAAGATACATACGTTAAGGTAAAAGCAGCTGACGGCTATACGTATATACTTGCCGAGGCACTTGCCGATTCGGTATTATCCGGCATAGAGCGTGCCGAGGGCGAGAGCGCCTACACCGTTCTTGAGACGTACAAGGGCAGCGACCTTGAATACAAGGAGTATGAGCCGCTCTATCAGTGCGCCAAGGACTGCGCTGATGCGCAGAACAAGAAAGCATTCTTCGTATACTGTGACGACTACGTAACAATGGCCGACGGTACCGGAATCGTTCATATCGCACCTGCATTCGGTGAAGACGATGCGAGGGTCGGCAGAAAATATGATGCGCCTTTTGTACAGATGGTTGACGACAAGGGCGTCATGAAACCGGAGACGCCGTTTGCCGGAATGCGTGCAAAACCCACACAGGCTGAGATAGACGCAGGTGCCGTATCCGCGGATCCGGAAGTATTAAAAGAACTTGATAAGAGAGGGATCCTTTTTAGCGCCCCGAAGGTGGAGCATGACTATCCCCACTGCTGGAGATGTTCTACACCTCTTATATACTATGCACGTGAGTCATGGTATATCGAGATGACCAAGGTAAGGGATGACCTTATCAGAAACAACAATACGATCAACTGGATCCCCGAATCGATAGGTACGGGACGGTTTGGCAACTGGCTTGAGAACATCCAGGACTGGGCCGTATCTCGTAACCGTTACTGGGGAACACCTCTTAACGTATGGGAATGTGAATGCGGACACAGGCATGCGATAGGAAGCAGACAGGAGCTTGCCGATCTTTCCGGAAGAGAGGATGCTCTTACCGTTGAACTTCACAGACCTTATATAGATGATTTTACCATCAAGTGTCCCAAGTGCGGCAAACAGATGCACCGCGTGCCGGAGGTCATCGACTGCTGGTTCGATTCGGGAGCGATGCCTTTTGCGCAGTACCACTATCCGTTTGAGAACAAGGAACTGTTTGAATCAAGGTTCCCCGCACAGTTCATATCGGAAGCGGTTGACCAGACAAGAGGATGGTTCTACTCACTTCTGGCGGAGTCCACTCTGCTCTTTAACAAAGCGGCATATGAGAACGTCATAGTGCTCGGACTCGTTCTTGACGAGAACGGCGAAAAGATGAGCAAGTCGAAGGGCAATGCGGTCGATCCGTTTGATGCGCTCGCCACCATGGGTGCGGATGCGATCCGCTGGTACTTCTATATCAACTCGGCGCCGTGGCTTCCGAACAGATTCCACGACAAGGCGGTCATGGAAGGCCAGAGGAAGTTCATGGGAACTCTCTGGAACACATATGCGTTCTTCGTGCTTTACGCCAATATAGATAACTTTGATGCGACCAAATATACGCTTGAATATGACAAACTCCCCGTAATGGACAGATGGATCCTGTCAAAGCTTCAGTCCACGATAGGAACGGTTGATTCAAGCCTTGATAAATACATGATCCCCGAAGCAGCAAGAGCACTTCAGGATTTTGTGGATGATCTTTCCAACTGGTACGTAAGGCGTTGCCGCGAGAGGTTCTGGGCAAAGGGCATGGAGCAGGACAAGATCAACGCGTATATGACCCTGTATACCGCGCTGGTGACCGTCTGCAAGGCAGCCGCTCCGATGATTCCGTTCATGAC
>JAFRIL010000210.1 GCA_017432845.1 Lachnospiraceae bacterium
GCGGTAATGTCGTTGATCCCATGGATATCGTAAAGCAGTACGGTGCCGATACATTAAGGCTCTATGTCCTGTTCATGGGTGATTACGGTGCGGCAACTCCGTGGAGTGAGAATGGTGTCAAGGGATGTAAGAGATTCATTGATCGTTTTGCCACACTTCCCGAAATGGTTGATAAAAAGCCCGGTGATACATCGCTTGAATCAAGCCTTCACAAGATGATCAAGAAGGTTACCGAGGATATTGAGCAGATGAAGTTCAATACCGCCATTGCCGCGATGATGACATTCATGAACGAAGTATCCGCAAACGGTTCGATCACAAAGGATGAACTGCTTGTGTTCTTAAAGCTTCTGTCACCCTTTGCTCCGCATATTTGCGAGGAGATATGGGAAGGCCTCGGACAGGAAGGATTTGTTACGGTATCCGGTTGGCCGTCATATGATGAAGCCAAGACAGTTGACCAGACTATCGAGATCGCTGTACAGATTAACGGTAAGCTTCGCGCGACCGTTATGGTTGACAAGGACATATCCAAAGAGGATGCGATCGCCAAGGGCAAGGAGGCAGTTGCCGACAAACTCACCGGAAACATCGTCAAGGAGATCTATGTTCCCGGCAGGATCGTTAATATAGTGATGAAATAACAATTATCAGGAGATAGTGCGTGCTTAAAGGCCTATTCGTAAGTGAAGACAAGTTCCTGCTCGAGAGGATCAAGACTGGCTTTTCGGATAAGAAAGGCTATGAGTATCTTTTCGCTTCAACGAGTCAGGAGGCAGTTGAGATGTCAGAGGCAGGGGACATCGCCGTATGTGCCCTTACCCTTTCCATGTCTGTCATGAACGGAGAGGAGATAGCGCAGACTGTTGCAGCGGATAATCCGGAATGCCGTTTTATCTTTATTTATGAAGAAGCAAACACTGAGACAGCGGTCAATCTGTTCAACGAATATGAGATGTCCCAGATAATCCCGAGAGACGGTTTTTCTGTTGAGATCCTGTCAGAGATGTTTGACAAGGAAGCCGAGTTTTATAATGCCGAAGAAAACCTTCGACGCCAGGCCAAGGCGCTTCGCGAAAAAGAGCGGCTCTACAAGAACTCGATGGATGAGATGTCCGCGGTCCTGAATTCAAGGGTGGACTGTTATTCACATATAATTAAACTGTACGCTACATGCATAGACAGTATGTGCATCGACCTGCCGAAAGAATACGCTAGCAGGATATCAGCGTTCTTCTCGGATGAACTTAATGAATTTGTCGAACGGTTTATTATCAGCTCTTTTGATCCGGAAGAGTATTTCAGGTTCATAGAGGATAATGTTAATAATACCGAGCAGCAGAAGCACTTCCAGATCATCGGTGCCGACTGTCTGCATAAGAGCGAACTTGGGGAACTCATTGGTTTCGTATGCCATTTCGTAAGCTTCGGATTTACTACAAACATGGAGCGATACAGAGCCAAGCTTGAGATCAAGGAAGGACCGAACGCTATAAGGGTTGATTTTCTTATCGATACACGTCTTGGCAATTACGATAAGGAAATATTTGATGAATTCTGCGCCGTAATGAATGAACTCCTCGTCATATTATGTGATAAGTGCGAGAGAGGTAGCAAGGACGGTATTTTACAGTACAGGCTTTTCTTTGTTAAACCTCCGAAGGGTGCGGGGGTATTTGACAAAGACAAGATATCCGAAAAAGAAAAGAAGGTAATGCCTGATGGCACGAAGGAAAAAGATTAAGATCCGTTTTCGCGATCTTCCCAAACCGATCAAGATAAGAAAGATAATCACATGGGTATTTGCGGCACTTGGAATAGGATGTCTCGGATACTTTGTTTTTTATGTCAGGCAGGCAACAGATACCCAGAACAGTTATGAGCATCTGGCAGACCTTAAAGGCACCGATTACAGGCAGAACAAGCAGGTGGTCGTTCATCTTACCAAGGAAGAGGATGCCCCTGATATTCTCGAGGAATACATCACTTTATACAATAACAACAAGAGCCTTGTCGGCTGGGTCAGGATAGATGACACACTCATCGACTATCCCGTGATGCAGTCAAAGAGCAACGAGTATTATCTTGATCATAATTTTGACCAGAAGAAGGATAACAACGGTTCGATATTTATAGACAGCGAGTGTTCGATATGGCCTCGCAGCCAGAATATCATCATGTACGGCCACAACATGAAATCCGGCAAGATGTTCGGTGACCTGAAAAAGTACAAGAATGAGCAGTTTGCCAAGGATCATCCGTACATATTCTTTGATACACTTTACAATAAGGGCAAGTATCAGGTCATGTATGTATTCGGAGATAACGTATATGATGAGGTCGAGGTTACCTTCAAATACTATCAGTTCATCGATGCCAATTCGGAAGAAGAGTGGAACAGTGCCATGAACGAAATGGCCTCCAAATCACTCTACGACACCGGGATTACGGCTTCCTACGGTGATGATATCATCACACTTTCCACCTGTGACTATGAAAAAGACGCCGAGCGCTTCGTAGTTGTCGCCCGCCGTGTGAATTGATAATCAGCAAATATCATGCTTTACATCACTATTATAATGCATTATAAACATAACACACCATAACATATCATAACGAATCATAACAATTTTTATTTTTCATAACAGGAGAATAGTATGCAGGGAGCAAGTTATAGATAGTTATAGCAGGTTATAGATTGACAGAAAAGTTATAGCAAGTTATAGTTGATTATAGATCAAGTTACGAGTACAGGGGGGGGTAGGCATATATGAGTAATCCGTTTACGCTTTCATTTGGTATAAGACCTGAACAGTTTATATCAAGGCCGGTTTTTGATAACCGAATAATAGATGATTTCATAGCTGACAGACCTAGTATAAGGGCTTATATGATAACGGGAGTAAGGGGATCCGGAAAAACGGTTATGCTTTCGGAAATCACAAGAAGATTACGGGAAAGAGATGATTGGGTCGTGGTGGAGCTTAATCCGGAAGAAGATATGATGAGATCTCTTGCCTCGAAACTGTACAATCAGGAGAAAATCAGGCCCTTTTTTCTGAAATCAAAGATCAATATAGGATATGCAGGGTCCGGAGTGTCTTTCGAAAAAACCGGGACGGAGATTACTGATGAAGTGATGATTGAAAAAATGCTTGGCGTACTGAAGAAGCATGACAAAAAACTGCTGCTTGCTATAGATGAAACATCGAACAACAGATATGTTAAAGTATTTGCCCACAGTTTTCAGATCTTTTTGAGGGAAGAATATCCGGTGTTTTTGATAATGACCGGATTGTATGAGAATATTTACAATCTTCAAAATGAGAAAACACTGACTTTTTTGTACCGTACCCCGAGAATAAACCTGGAACCTTTGAATATAACAAGGATAGCAGATACATATAAGACAATATTTAATCTGACAGATAATGATTCATTAAGAATGGCAAAACTTACAAATGGTTATCCGTTTGCATTTCAGTTGCTTGGTTATATTCAGTGGGAGCACAGGAAGACTGAACTGAATCGACTTTTACCTGAATACGATCAGTATCTTACAGATTATGTTTATGAAAAGATATGGCGTGAACTGAGCGATACTGATCGCAAGGTGGTTCTGGAAATTGCCGAATCCGATGACTATATCAAAATACAGACACTACGTGAAAAACTTGGGATGAACTCAAGTCGTTTCTCGGGTTACAGGGATAAGCTGATACATAAAGGTCTGGTTGATGTTTCGAAGTATGGATATATTGGATTGATACTGCCGCGTTTCCGCGAATTTGCGATCAGTAAGGCTCAATATGATGCAATTTAACCCGCGGGTATGTCGCCTCTATATAATTATGGTGTTAACTTTAAAACGCGGGATCAGCGCCCGTCACATTTTGTGGCGGGCACTTTCTTATA
>JAFRIL010000211.1 GCA_017432845.1 Lachnospiraceae bacterium
CTCCCCCGAGACAGTCCGGGTGGAACATTTTCATAAGGTCTTTATATCTTTTCTTCACAAGCAGTATGTTATCGGCGCCTCTGAATAACACATCGCCTGCCTCGCCGCCTTCAAAGCCTGCGATCCTCTCCTCAAGCCTGGCTTCACGCTCCCGGATCGCCGCCTCCCTGGCATTTAATGCCTGCCTGTCGCGGTCGAGTTCTTCAAATCCTCTCTTGATGACCTGGTGCTTCTGATCTATGAGTTCTTCCTCTCGCCGAAGCTGTCTGGTCCTTGTGGCAAGATGCTCTTCGTATCTGCGGTTTTCCTCACGGGTATTCTCCCTCTCATTGAGAAAATCCCTTCTTTGCATCTCAAGATCATGCTCTTCGTCACTGATCCTGATGCTTTCCTTGAACAGCCAAAGTTTCAGTTCCCCGAGTTCCACATCGCCTGCGGCCTCGAGTCTTTCGAACATTTCCTCCACATTCATTTTACTTCCCTCATTATAAGTACTGTTTATTCCCCATAAGCAGACGCACTTCTACAAAAAGTACACCTACGCAAATAACTATACCATATATTGTATGAAAAGGGTATACCAAAAATGATTTTTTTATAATTTGCGACCGGTCAGTTCATAGTCCTTACGGTTACTGCGCTGCCCTTACAGTATGTGATCACCTCACCTGCCTCATCGGTCCGGTAAATCCTCGTTCCGGTACTATTAAGGCGCTCAAGAGTCTTTGGGGAAGGATGTCCGTATGAATTGCCCGCCCCGACGGATATGACTGATACGAGCGGCTGCGCCTTTTCGAGAAAATCATCAGTCGAAGACGTGGCACTCCCGTGATGGGCCACTTTAAGATAAGTACATAAGGGGATCATAGATCTGATGCTTCTTTCGGTCTGCTCTCCGATATCACCCGTAAACAGCGCGGAAAATTCTCCGTCATCCGATGTCTTCGTCAGATACAGCACGATCGAGGCATCGTTGGCGTCAAAAACGCCTGAAATATGACCCGGAGGAGACAGGCAGGCTATCCTTGCTCCTTTAAGATCGATCAGATCCCCGGCGGATATGGTCAGTATCCTGGTATTCTTCCTGTTTGCGGCATCCCTCAGTCTTTTGAGATTATCACTGTCAGCATAAGATACGGATGCATCGGATATTATCACATTCCTTATACGTACCGGGCACGAATCATCCTCAAGCATCTCTATGACGCCGCTTACATGGTCACTGTCCATATGTGTCAAAAAACAGTAGTCAAGATTTTGTATCCTGTTTGCCAGAAGTACAGGAACAATCCTGTACTTGCCGACACCTTTTACGTTCGAGCTTCCGCCGTCGATCATGACCACCGGAACATCCTCACCCCATATGAGACTGCAGTCACCCTGGCCGACATCGACATTTCTGATCTCAAGCCACTGTCTTTTTTTATGCACAAGGACAAATACCGCAGCCGCTGTCACAACAACCATGAGCACATAAACGCCTGCCTTTTTTACCCTCTTCTTATGCCTGCATCTCTCATTTTCGATAACGTATGCTATTTTGGGAGCCTTTAAAATTGGAGAACTAACGTTATTGTCGGGATTTTGCCGACCAACTCGGTCAACACTGATAGTGCCTGTCCTGTTATTTAATTTTTTAAAAACCACAACATTTGCTACTGCCGTCGCGGTTATCAATAAAACGGCATATGTTATTATTTGCCATCTTCCGGGTTGTCCCGTCACAAAAGTATTTCCGGGTATTTTTTCAGATTTTTTCGCAAGGAACCTGTAGAACAGTAAAATATAATGTGTTATCTTTAATATCAGACTGCTGTTTATGCCTATATCTCCTAGGATCATACCGGTAAAACCGGTCAGAAGGACGCATCCCATCAGAGGGATCACCGCAAGATTTATGATCACGCTGCAGACAGAGATCTTCATGAAACTCTTTGCGGTAACCGGAAGTGTTACAAGTGTTACCGACAGACTTATGCATATGCCGCTGTATATCTTTTCGGCCGCAGGCCGGATATCTGATTCCGGAAACAATACCTTCGGCAGTGCCGCCAGAAGCGGATAGACATACGCTATCGCCATCGCCGCCAGAAACGACAGCAAAAATCCGCTGTCATGGATGTGGCGGGGATTGCATATAAGGATGATCACTGCCGAAAAGGCTGCTGCCGATTTAAGGTCGTAAGTACGGCCCAGGAGTATCGATATGACCGAGAGCAGGAACATTAAAAGCGCTCTCACCGTAGATGTGGACATGCCCGTCATAAGTGCGTATATCGTGATGATCGTACCTGCAAGAGATGCCGAACACTTCAGTCCCAGGCCTGTTTTTCGAAGCAGAGACAGTATAGCCAGGCCGACTGAAGCTATGTGAAGCCCCGAGAGAGCCAGAACATGGCTGATACCGGCATTCTGGTACAGCTCTTTGATCTCCTCTTCAAGTCCTGTCCGATCCCCGAGAGTCATAGCGGCGACCAGCCCGGCATCTTCGGCGGACATGTTCATATAAAGCGTCTGTGATGAAAGATTGCGAATGCGCCTCAGATACTCGGGAATATGATGGTACGAGCGTGATACACCTGTGATCCTGGCCCTTTTCAGCTGTGCCTCATATCCCCGGATCAGGTAATACGTTCTCTTATCGAACTGGCCCTCGCATGTCGGAACTTCAAATGGGACCAGAACGCCTCTTGCCCTTACCCTTGACCCCGATCTTACATATGACAGACTGTCAGCGTTGTCCGAAATGCCAACCTTTATTCCTGTACACCTTTTGGGAAGTGCCGTATTCTCCGGCTTTTTTGAAATATCATCTGTTATGAAAGATACGTCTTTAAGATATATATATGATATGTCGTCTGTCTGCTGGATGTCTTTTGCCGTACCCTCTACGGTAACAGAAAGACCGGATACGGCATCAACATCAAAGGACGGTTGCGGCGGGCTGATCGATAATGTTATGTAAACTATAAGGACAAAGATCAGACACATGGGGCACAGCGGTCTTTTCGGCCGGCGCTGTACTATCTGGCGCATATCCTGTCCTTTACCTTATTGAACAGTCCTTCCTTGATCCCATCCACGAGCATGATATCTTCAGTAGAAGAAAATCCGCCGTTAGCCTGTCTGTAAGCTATTATGCTGTCGGCTTTTGATGCCCCGATACCCGGCAGCGTCATAAGTGTCTCTCTGGTTGCCGAGTTTATGTCAACCAGATCCGTGGCGCTTTGTCCGTCAGTGCTCGCAGTATTTGCGCTATTTGTACTTTCGATGCCGGGAGTATTTGACGTTATGTTAACTACTGTCGAATACATCCCGTCCTCAGCCAGAAACGCATCTTCTATCTCACGCTTTGTCGGTATATAGATCTTCTGTCCGTCAGATACGGCTGCGGCAAGATTAATGTACTCTTTTCCGGCATCGGGCAAAAAACCTCCGGCTGCCTCGACTGCATCATTTGTCCTGCATGTGCTGTCGACCGTATATACATCGGGGTATTTTACCGCACCGCAGACATATACTTTGATAACATCAGGGTCTGAATCGCCGCCGGGTTTTTCCGTCTGCTCCCCTTTCGATAAAGACGTTTGGGCAACATCAGACAGTCCGCCCTCCTGCGCGGCCCTCTCGATCGGAACAACTTCCTCATCCGCCCTGCCACATGCGCAAAATGCCGCAGCAGCTACAGCAGCTGCCACGGCAACACAATATTTGATTTTTATATTCATAGGTCCACTCTTTCCAGAGCTTTCCGATAACCGTCTTATCTGCCGAATCCGTAGAAGAATTCTTTCAGTTCATCCGGAAGTGAATTGAACAGTTCCTCTGGATCCTGTCCACGGCCGTTTTTCTTATCATCGCCGTTATCCTCTTTCCGGTCTTCCTTATCGGCGTCATCATCCTGCGTATCGCCGTTCTTGTCCTTATCCAGGGCGGTTCCTTCTCTTGATGTCAGTGTGACGGTCACGGTCTTGTCGACATACTCGCCGTCCTCCTGCCTGCAGAATGTAACGTCAACCTTTTCACCTGCCTCATAGTAGTCCAGCTTGCTGCGAAGATCTGCTATCGTGGATACCGAGACATTATCGAATTTCTTTATTATATCCCCTTTGAGAAGGCCCGCATCCTCGGCCGGGCTGTCCTTAATGACTTCCTGAAGGTATATTCCCTCGGGGATCCCGTACATCTTTGACGTCTGTGCATCAACGGAAACACCTGATATTCCCAGGTAACCGGCCTTATCCTCTTCAACCTTATCACGTGATTTTCTGTTCATCAGGGCTTCGATCGTCGGATTCGCCGTGTTCATCGGGATCGCATAACCCATGCCCTCAACATATGTTGACATGATCTTGGCAGTATTGATACCGATAACTTCGCCCTTCATGTTGATAAGGGCTCCACCGGAGTTACCCGGATTGATCGCTGCATCTGTCTGGATATAGTATGTTTCAACGTCGTCATCGGGGATATCCCTTTCAAGAGCCGAAACTATACCTGTTGTAACGGACTGGCCGTAACCGACCGCATTACCGATGGCAACAACCTGCTCACCGACCTGCAGTGCGTCCGAATCTCCTATTACGGCTACTTTGATCTCCTTTAAGGTCTCATCCTTGATATCCGACATCTTGACACCGATGACCGCCAGATCGATCTCGGTATCCTCGCCTTTTACCGCGGCGTCATATATCTCCGAGTCAATAAAACCGACTGTTATTGAATCAGCACCGTTAACTACGTGTGCGTTTGTTGCTATAAGAAGTTCCTCATCCGTCTGTCCGATAATGATACCGCTTCCGCGGGATACATCCTCATATTCCCTGATGCCGTTTCCCCACATATCGCGGAGTTGTTTGACCGACGTATTTGTGATCGATACGACGCACGGAAGATTATTCTTGGCAAGTTCGGTAACACTCATCCCGACTTCGCCGCCGCCTTTGGACAACAGTCCGTCATCTACAGCCTTTGTAAGCGTGGCATTTTCAACCTTATCTTCTTTTGCGCTCTCTTTGGCGGATCCTTCCTTTGTATCGGCCTTATCCGTTGTCGCATCCTTTGCATCGTCTGCGGATACTGTCTTTGCCTTTTCCGGAAATACCGCATTTATCACTCTTGTGGTTCCGATAAAACCGAGGGCTCCAAGTATTCCGAATGCAAGTCCGATCGCGGCACCCGCAAATGTTTTTTTCCAAAAACTCTTCATGGTTTACACCTTCCTTTCATCATTTATCCGTTTTCTTATATGTAACAGATACTCTGTCTGCTTATCAGATGATATTCTGCTGCAAAAGATTTACGGATATGTGATGAAAATATGTAGTTTCTGTGAACTCTACCGAATAAAGTTTCCAGCGCCGGCGTTGAACGATTCCTGGGTCGGAAGGCTCGCCCTGATCTCTTCGATCTGCGCACCTATAGTATCAGACAGTTCTTTTAAAGTCTCATCGGGATCGCTCCCTTCCCAGACCTTCATGAACGCGATCTCCAGCTGGACCCAGTAGTTTGCGGCCTCGACCATTTTGGGAAGCGGCACGGACTTTTTGTACTCATCCATTATGTTGGCGATCTCGGGATCGTCGTACTTGACCGTTTTGTTGCAGGCAACCTTTCCCGATCTTAAGTACAGGTCCGATACCTTGTTGTTTACAAGATAAGTGGCAAGCATGTTGGCATCTGCCTTCTTGTCCGAATAACCGTTTATCGCAACGGCATCCGTGACCGACAGTCCCCTTGCCTTTAGCAGACTTGATATATCCGGAAGTGTACATACACCGTATTCAAAATCAAACTCTCCCCGGTTCTTTGCCTCATGGATACGTGCTATCGCATCCGTTGTGGCAACGGTAAATACCATCTTGCCGTCAATAAAATCCTGAAGGATCCTGTCATAGTTGTCGACCTTCGGATCTATCGAGAAGAACTGGTTCATGCCCTGATATGCTCTCAGACACTCGACCGCCTGACTGTTATAAATATTGAATATTGCAGCATTGTCACCGTGCGGGCCGCCCACCTCCATATAATTGCCTACAAAGAAATAATTATAGAAGATATCGGTCACATCCCACTTGAATACCGACTCGACGGCCTCCGGAGCATCGTAGTTGTTGGCAAACGTCTTGATATCCTCGATGGTCTGCGGGATCATGGTGGCAAGCTTTTTAAGCACCGCAGCGTCCGCAACCTGATCCTCTTCCCCCATGGGATTATCTTCCTCAGAGGTCTCTGCGTCTTCTTCACTGCCGGTATCCTCACCGTCTGAAGTATCCTCTGCGCTGATCTCCTCTGCCTCCTCGGCAGGGGCTCCGTTTTCGAGAAGTTCTTCCGTTGCCTCC
>JAFRIL010000212.1 GCA_017432845.1 Lachnospiraceae bacterium
CGAGCGGTCTTCTTATCGTCTCCAGTATCTCGCCTTCGGATACAGATGAACACCGGCAGATAATGTTTCCGTACGAACTGTCCTGTTCGATCAGTGCCGCCTGCTCCTGCATCGTCATAAGCTTCATGTGGTTAAGCGGCGGTATCTCACCTGTCCAGTTTGCTTTTTTTCTGCATGACAGGATATCCCTTACGATATCCGCAACCATGACACCTATCGCAGGCGATGCGGAAAGACCCGGAG
This sequence comes from Lachnospiraceae bacterium, assembly GCA_017432845.1. GTDB lineage: Bacteria > Bacillota > Clostridia > Lachnospirales > Lachnospiraceae > UBA2868. Next base: position 244 of record JAFRIL010000212.1, read on the forward strand.
ACTCTATTGCCGCAACATCAATAAATCCGGGACTGTCAGGAAGCTGTCCGATGACAAAATCACCCCTGTCACCATGCGGACGAAGCCCGGCAAAGCTTGTTATGACCTCGTTCATCGGGATATCCTTTACCGCAGAAGCACCCGGTGCATTAACTGCAGCAAGTCCTTCACGTGTCGTAAATACACCTTCCTTGTCATCAAGATCCGTTGCTGTCGGACCGACAAGGAGATTTCCGTGTATGGTAGGCGTAACGAGTATTCCTTTACCGAGCGACGAGGGCATCCTGAAGATCGTTCTTCCGACGTGCCTGCCTGCAGTAACATCAAGAAGACAGTACTCACCCTTTCTCGGTGTTATGGTAAGAGTATCGTCTGTCATCATATTGTGGAACCTGTCGGCATATACACCGGCGGCATTTATGATCACCCGCGCCCGGTACGATACCTTCTCGTCCTTTGACGGATCAAACTCATCATACCTTACGGCGCTTATTACATAATCGTTTCCCTCCTTTGTAATGACGTCAACGTTTGTATTAAGATCGAATAAGACACCGTTAACATATGCGGACTCTGCCATCGCACTAGTTAACCTGAAAGGACATATTATCCCGCCTGTAGGTGCAAACAACACACCCTTTGCATCATCCGAAAGGTTCGGCTCCATTTTGCGAGCCTCCGCGCCCGACAGTATCCTAAGGCCCTCGACCCCGTTCTTTTGTCCCCGCTCAAACAGTTCATGCATATGCGGTATGTCCTCATCGGAAAGTGCCACGACCATGGAGCCGTTTTGCATGAAGGGGATATCAAGCTGCCTGGCAAGATCCGGCATCATCCGCGATCCTTCAACATTGAGCTTTGCCTTGAGCGTTCCGGGCTTTGCATCATAGCCTGCATGAACTATTCCGCTGTTGGCTTTGCTCGTTCCCTCGCCGATATCCGAGTTACGGTCGATGACCGTAACACTTATGTCCTGTTTCGACAACTGCATAGCTATCGAACATCCGCAGACACCTGCACCGATGATGACCACATCGGCTGTCCTGATGTTTTTCTGCGTCATTTATCATCCTCCTCTTCGGACCATGAAAGTGCACGGCTCACTGCCCTTTTCCACCCCTTGATCCGTCTGTCTCTTTCCTCTTTGCTTATCCCGGGTGTAAATACCGCCTCCGTTTTGCGATTATTGACGATATCTTCACAGCCCTCCCAGAACTGTACGGCCAGTCCCGCAAGATAAGCGGCACCAAGTGCCGTGGACTCAATGCATGCAGGTCTTTCAACACTGACACCTATCAGATCCGCCTGGGTCTGCATAAGCAGATCGTTCGCGCATGCGCCGCCGTCAACACGAAGCAGCGATAGCGTTACATGTGAGTCCGCTTCCATGGCGTCAAGCACCTCCTGCACCGAATAAGCTATCGACTCAAGTACAGCCCTTATCACGTGATTTTTATTAACGCCTCTTGTCAGCCCGACTATAATGCCCCTTGCATACTGGTCCCAGTACGGAGCACCCAGACCGGTAAATGCAGGAACTACATAGCAGCCGTTAGTATCGGAAACCTTGCGTGCCATCTCCTCTGACTCTGCCGCAGTCGTGATCAGTCCCATCTCATCCCTGAGCCACTGTATCGCGGCGCCTGCCACAAAGATGGAACCTTCAAGCGCATATGTAACCTTACCGTCAAGTCCCCATGCGATCGTTGTGACAAGGCCGTTATCAGAATATACGGGCCTATCTCCGGTGTTCATGAGCAAAAAACACCCTGTTCCGTATGTGTTCTTGGCATCCCCTGAAGAAAAACATGCCTGCCCGAAAAGTGCTGCCTGCTGGTCTCCCGCTGATCCCGCTATCGGGATCGGCGCTCCAAAGATTTCCTCGGAGGTTGAGGCGTATATCCGGCTGTTGGAGACCGGCTCGGGAAGCATGCATCCCGGTATGTCCAGTTCGGCCAGGATATCTTCATCCCATGTAAGCGTATTGATGTTAAACAGCATGGTACGGCTGGCATTTGAGTAGTCGGTCACATGTACCTTTCCTTTTGTAAGGTTCCATATGAGCCATGTCTCAACGGTTCCGAACAGCAGCTCACCCTGCTCGGCGCGCTGTCTTGCGCCCGGAACATTATCAAGTATCCATGCAAGTTTTGTTGCAGAAAAATAAGCATCGATCTGAAGACCCGTCTTCTTCCTAATGCTTTCTTTCAATCCCTTTTGTATGAGCGCATCACAGTATCCGCTGGTCCTGCGGCACTGCCATACGATCGCGTTATACACCGGCTTACCTGTTGCGGCGTCAAATACTATAGTTGTCTCTCTCTGGTTGGTGATACCGATCGCGGCGATATCATCCGCCGATGCTCCCGCCTTCTTTATCGCTTCGCGACATACCTCAAGTACGGTAGACCAGATCTCTTCCGCATCATGCTCAACCCATCCGGGCTTCGGATAATACTGCGTGAACTCCTTCTGTGCCATTGAGCACACTTTTCCGCTGCGGTCAAAAAGGATTGCACGGTTGCTCGTAGTTCCCGCATCGATCGCCATCACATATTTCTTCATACCTGTACTCCCGTATTAAGCGTTGCGGCTGTAGTTTTCCAGGAACTGTCTCGTACGCTCGTTCCTCGGATTGTCTATTACATCCTTTGCAGGGCCCTTCTCAACGATCACCCCGTTATCCATGAATATTATCTCATCGGAAACATCCCTTGCAAATGACATCTCATGAGTAACGATTATCATCGTCGTATTCTTGGCGGCCAGGCCTTTTATAACGCGCAGCACTTCACCCGTAAGCTCCGGATCGAGTGCGCTTGTGGGCTCATCAAAGCAAAGTATATCGGGATGCATGGCCATCGCCCTTGCGATCGACACACGCTGCTTCTGTCCGCCGGAAAGCTGATGGGGATAATGATCCATCCTGTCGGACAGTCCCATCTGATCAAGGAGTATCCTGCCCTCGTCTTCTATCGCGCGCTCCTCTTCTTTGCTGCCCTTTTCGAGATGAAGCTTCGGAGCCAGACAAACATTTTCCAGAGCGGTGTACTGCGGGAACAGATTGAACGACTGGAATACAAGCCCGAAGTGACGCGTTTTTTCCCTGACAGCCCTGTCGGATCTGTCTGCGGCATCATTCGTATCAAAAAACTTC
>JAFRIL010000213.1 GCA_017432845.1 Lachnospiraceae bacterium
GTGTAGCCGGTCCGGATAATATGATGGGTGGTATGCCGGGACAGTCGAATGGACAGCCGGGCGGCATGGACAACCGATTTGGCCCCGGAAGATGACTTTATCATAGCGAAAAAAGTAACAGGAGGGATTAGACATGTTAAGAAAGAAAATGATCAGAAAATGTACGGCAGTTATTATCACAGGAGCACTTACTATCGCAATGGCTGCAACGGTAATGGCCGCTCCGCGTGGGAATGAAGGTAACGGCCCGAGTGGCGGTAACGGTGGTCCTATGCAAGGAGGCCAAAGATTTGAGATGCAACAAAGACCCGGAGAAGGAGAGCCCCCGGAGCTTCCTGATGGAGAAAAGCCGGATCTTCCCGGGAAAGAGCAGCCGGAACATCCCGGAGAAATGGGTGAGCGTGGCAAGGGTATGAAAGGTATCAACACCACCGAGATCAAAGCGGCTATAGAGGCTCTCAAAGATGATGATGTCAAGTCAGATCTCGAGGGGTTATTAAGTGATTATGAGGAAGCGAAGGCAGCTCTTGAATCCGCAATGGAAAACAAAGAAGATGATCTTGATTCATATAGAACAGCCGAGATGGATACCATGAAGACGCTCATGGAAGCACTTGAAGAGGCGGGGATAGATATTCGTCCCGAACTTCCGGAAGGTGAAGAGGGAAACAAGCCGGAGCCAGATAACAATGAGGTAAAGGAAGACAGACAGATAATCAGGGATAATAATGACAACGAACAGTACGGTAACCGTACAATGCAAAGCCAAGGAAATGATCAGCGTGCCGGCGCAAACAATTCGACCATAGATGATGATTCGGTTGAGGGTGCATTCGCAAAGATCATAAACTGGTTCAGGTCGTTCCTGTACTGATACGAGATCAATATGATGAGAATCTGAACGGATAGGCGTGAGCATATGATATAATGCTATTAACATGAATATCCGGAGAACAGTATGAACGACAGGGCAGAAGCCGCAAAATCTGACAGCCACTTCAGGGAAAACTTCATACGTGACAATGAACAGACCATTTTAAAGATCGCTTCCAAAGTGTCGGGAAAGTACATATCGAGGAGTGATGACGAATGGTCTGTTGCATTGCTCGCTTTTAATAAGGCAATTGACACATACTCAAAGGAAAAAGGAGAGTTTGGGTCATATGCAGGAGTAGTGATCAAACGTGCACTCATAGACTATTTCCGATCGGAGAAAAAATATGATCATGAGATCCCGGTAAGCCATGAGATGCTGACAGGCGAAGGTGATTACGAAGAAAACAGTGAAGTCTTAAAGGCTGTATCACAGGAGAGTACCGAAGAACAGGACAAGGTTGAACGCAGAAGAAGTCTTAAGGATGAGATACTTGAAGTAAATGCGATACTCAAAGGATACGGTTTTTCGTTCCGAGACCTTAAGGAGTGTTCTCCGAAAGCCGGAAAAACAAAGACCGAATGTGCTAAAGCGATCACATATATACTTGATAATGAAGAGACGTTAAGCACTGTTATAGAGTATCGAAGGCTTCCAATCAAAGAGATAACAGAAACGACCGGATTAAAGAATAAACTTCTCGACCGCTACAGGCGGTATATCATTATGGCGGTGGTGATACTTAACGGGGAATATCCGCTGCTCGCAGATTACCTGCAATACGTAAGGAAGGAGGGAGACGGGTGATGAAAGCAGTGGTTCTTGACATAACAGGAAAAGAAGCAACTGTTATGACACGTGAAGGCGATATCTTGGGTATCAGTAATAAAGGGTATGATATCGGACAGGAAATAGATATAAAAGTCTCTGGTAGTAAGTTTGCTGTCAAAGTTTACAGATATGCACCCGTACTATCTGCCGTAGCAGCGGCTGCAGTTCTCCTTTTTGCGGGTATAAGGATGTATTTCGATCCGTATGGCACGGTTAGCCTTGATGTCAATCCTTCGATAGAGTATACGATAAACAGGTTCGACAGAGTTCTTGAAGTTAGCGGAGTAAATGAGGACGGAAGCGGAGTACTTTCTCAGATAAACACAGACATGTTGATCAACAAGGATATCGAAGATGCTGTTGAGGCAACGATCGATCAGATTGAGGCAGAAGGATATATATCCGATGAAGATGGAAACTTCGTTGTTGTATCAGCCAATACAAGAAAAGAAGAACATACGGATAAGCTTCTTGAAAAACTTGATAACAAGGTTAAGGGGCGCGGGAACATCAAGCCGCTCTCTTTCAAAGTTTCTGATGAAGAGCTGAATGCGGCACATGACGAGGGTATATCCGGCGGCAAAAAGAAGATCATTGACAGCCTTGAAGAATTGTCAGGGGAAAAGATAGACAGGAGCAAATGGAAAGGTAAGAGTGTCAGAGATATAGAAGAGGAATATGACAGGATTAAGGACGGACGACATTCCGACGATGAGATAGAGGAAGAGTCATCGGAGAGAGAAACTGTGACGTCGCCTGAGATGCCGAAACAAACCGAAATCATGGAAAGACCTGATAATGAAGCTGAGGACAGACACGGTTTCGAAGGATCAAAGAGCAAACCGGAAGATGAGCTGGAAGATGAGCTGGAAGATGAGCTGGAACCGGGTAATAACGGTACAGGAAATAATTACGAGGCCCAACAGGATCAACAGAGCCTTGAGAATCATCAGCCGACTGATTTTGGAAGTGGTCAGGGAGAACCGCCAAAGGATAATTCAGATTTTTCTCCGATGCAAAATGATGGCGGTTCACCGGGAGAACCTGATAATATGCCTCCATCCAACGAACATGGACTCCCCGGTGAAAACGGAGATCATCCGCAGGAGCCGCACGAATCGCAGGAATCGCACGAACCGCAGGAACGAGGCGGTCCGGAACCTCGATAGTGATATTGTTTTGGTTTTCTTACCCAACCGCCGCACGTTCCATTTTGTTCCAAAGTTGGTTTATGGACAATACCACACTTTTCTGTTAAGATGAACCTATAAAATGATTA
>JAFRIL010000020.1 GCA_017432845.1 Lachnospiraceae bacterium
TCAAAGCATTTCCGAAAGAACATCCTTTGAGGCCTTAAGCATATCATCGATACCCGAAGGATCCTTACCTCCGGCAGTAGCCATAGCTTCTCTTCCGCCGCCGCCTCCGCCTACCATGGGCGCAAGCTTCTTGATCATGTTACCGGCATGAGCTCCTGCCGAAACAGCCGCATCTCCTGCCATTACCACAAGGCTGACCTTCCCTGACTTTTCCGAGCACAGTACAAATACGCCGTCCGCATATTTTTCCTTCATACCGTCGGCAAGCTTCCGCAGCTCGTTTGCATCGGCATCGGGAATCTTTGTCGCTATCATCTTAAGCCCCTTTACTTCCACAACCTTGTCGGATATATCGCCGACAGAGTCCATGGCAGCCTTGGACCTGAGTGATTCGAGTTCTAAGGACAGGCTCTTTATCTCCGAGTTCATTTTGGACAGTCTGTCCGACAGTGCCGAAGGTGATGATTTTACGATAAGTGCAGCATCATTCAGATCTTTTTCGATCTTTCTGTAGTAAGAAAGGACTGCTGCGCCGGTAATGCCTTCTATTCTCCTTACTCCGGCGGCTATACCGCCTTCGGACAGTATCTTAAAGCAGTGGATCATACCTGTGGAGGCAACATGGGTTCCTCCGCAAAGCTCTTTTGAAAACTCACCCATCGAAACAACCCTTACGACATCGCCGTATTTTTCTCCGAACAGGGCCATGGCTCCGGTCTTTTTGGCATCCTCGAGAGACTCCTCTTTCGTAACGACCGGGAGATCTTCCATTATCTTTTCATTAACCATATCTTCAACGGCTGTTATCTCATCGGATGTAAGCGCTCTGGGGAAAGAGAAATCAAATCTGGTCCTCTCGCCGTCCTGATATGAACCCTGCTGCTTGACGTCATCTCCGAGCACGGTCTGAAGTGCTTTCTGAAGAAGATGCGTTGCCGAATGGTTCATACAGGTCCTGCCTCTGTTTGTCTTATCAACCGACAGTGTCACCTTGTCCCCGACTGACAGTTTCCCGCTCTTTACTACTCCGACGTGACCGATCCTGTTTCCGGCAAGTTTTACGGTTTCCGAAACCTCAAACTCACCCGCACCGGATATCATACCGAAATCACCCTTCTGTCCGCCCATAGTGGCATAAAAAGGTGTTACATCCGTGATTATCGTGCACTTATCCCCTGCCTGTACAAAATCCCGAAGCTCTGTGTCAGCTATGGCAAGAACGGTTCCTTCATCCGTTATCTTTTCATATCCGGTAAACTCTGATATGACCTTTTCGTCAAGTGATCCGAATGCCGCAAAGGCATCATCCGATGATCTTTGCGCAAAGCTCGCACCTGCCCTGGCCTTTTGCTTCTGCTCTTCCATCGCGGCCGCAAATCCCTTTTCATCAACCGTAAGTCCGGCCTCTTCGGCCATCTCAACGGTCAGCTCAAGAGGAAAGCCGAACGTATCATACAGATAAAATGCATCCTTTCCGGGAATGGCCTTATCACCTGAACTCTTGTGATTTTCAAGGATCTTCGTAAACTCCTTCATACCGTTTTCGATCGTTTCGGTAAAACGGTCTATCTCGTTCTTAAGGCCGGACAATACCTTCTCCTTGTTGGCGGCAAGGTTCGGATAGCTTTCGGCATACACATCATCTATGAAGATCGATGCGACCTCAAGAAGGTCCTTTGTTGACATCCCAAGTATTCTGCTGTGACGTACGGCACGTCTTATAAGTCTTCTAAGCACATAACCGCTTCCGGCATTTGAAGGTGTATGAAGCGCCTCATCACCCATCAGCATTACGGATGTACGGATATGATCGGCAAGGACACGCATCGAACGGGTCATCTTCTCATCATCATCGTATTTACTTCCGGATGCCTTTTCTATATAAGAAACTGCTTTTTCAAAAAGATCCGTTCTGTATACGTCCTTGGTGCCGTTAAGAAATGCCAGTATCCTTTCAAGTCCCCAGCCGGTATCTACATTCTTCTTGGCAAGCTGCGTCAGCTTACCGTCTTTATGCTTTTCATACTGCATGAAAACATCGTTTCCAAGCTCTGTATATTTACCGCATGAGCATCCGGGTCCGCAATCGGGTCCGCAGTCGGGAACATCGGCGATATAGAACATCTCGGAATCCGGCCCGCACGGTCCGTATTCAAGTCCCCACCAGTTATCTTCTGCCGGAAGATAGAATATGTTCTCGGGTAAAAAACCCGAGTCTATACGGCACTTTGCGCCCTCCTCATCTCTGGGTGCATTATCATCCCCTGCAAATACCGTGGCTGCAAGGTGGTCACTGTCAAATCCGAACACCTGTGTAAGAAGTTCAAAACTCCATTTGCAGCGTTCTTCCTTGAAGTAATCCCCCAGACTCCAGCTTCCCATCATCTCAAAGAAAGTCACATGCGATCTGTCTCCGACGGAATCGATGTCATTCGTCCTGACACACCCCTGAACGTTGCACAGTCTGGTTCCCATCGGATGCTGTTTCCCGAGAAGGTAAGGCATCAGCGGCTGCATCCCGGCAACATTGAACATAACTCCCGTGGATCCGTCCGACACAAGCGATACCGCTCCGACATTCTTATGTCCTCTTGCCTCGTAGAATTCTATCCATATCTTTCTAAGTTCTTTTGAAGTATACTGTTTCATCATCTCTCCCAAATCTGATCTTATGCGCAGTCTGTTTACAGAAGGACTATGCCCGCATCCCTTGCGGCCTTTTCGTCATCATCAAGCCATACGGAGCTTTGGACTTCCCCTATGTGAGCCCTTCTTAAAAAGAACATACATATCCTCGACTGTCCGATCCCTCCGCCTACCGTGTACGGAAGCCTTCCTTCCATAACCGCTTTCTGGAACGGAAGCTTTGCTCTGTCGGTACATCCTTTTTCTTTAAGCTGCAGTGCGAGTGAATCCTCATCAACCCTTATCCCCATGGACGACAGCTCAAGACCGATGTCAAGTACCGGATAGTAAACTATGATGTCACCGTTAAGCGTCCAGTCATCATAGTCCGGTGCTCTTCCGTCATGAGGTTTGCCGTTTGAAAGCTTTCCTCCGATCTGCATCAGGAATATCGCACCATATTCCCTGGCTGCGGCATCTTCCCTTTCCTTGGGCGTAAGATCCGGCCACCTGTCAAGAAGTTCCTGTGTGGTAACGAATCTGATACTCTCGGGAAGTATGCATTTTATCTCGGGATGTCTGGAATTGATGAAAACCTCTGTATTTTTCAGGGCCTCATATACACGGCGGACAACAGACTTGAGTGTTGAGACCGTCCTGTCCTTCTTGCTTATGATAAGCTCCCAGTCCCACTGATCAACATATATCGAGTGAAGGTTGTCCGTGTCCTCATCCCTTCTGATCGCAGTCATATCGGTATAAAGGCCCTCGCCTTTTTTGAATCCGTAGTCGCCGAGTGCTTTTCTCTTCCACTTGGCAAGTGAATGAACTATCTCAACTTCCTTGTCGTTCATTTCCTTTATACCGAACTTGACCGGTCTTTCGACTCCGTTTAAGTTATCGTTAAGTCCGGATGACGGAAATACAAAAAGCGGTGCGGACACACGGGTAAGGTTCAGCTCCTTGGCCAGCACTCTTTCGAAATAGTCTTTTACTTCCTTGATAGCGATTTCCGTTTCCTTAACGGACATCGGGCTTTTATACCCGTCGGGAATGATAATGCTCATTTTTTCTCCTTATCAGCCGTTGTGCGCGTCTATCCTTTCCGGGATCAGCCTGATCAGGCGTTCAAGTTCGGCAATTATAGGTTCATGAAGTTGTGAAGCCTGATCCCAGTCGCCTTCCTTGATAAGGGCGTTTGATCTTGTCGCAAGATCGACGAGTTTACTTGCTCCCGCGGATCCGCCGGCACCCTTTAAGCCGTGGACCAGTATCCGGTAGTTTTCGATATCACACGCATCATATGTTTCCTTAATACCCTGCAGTGCACGCTTTGCATCTTCAAGAAAAGTATTAAGGACCAGCTTGTAAAAATCATAGTTGCTGTCATACATTGACAGACACGTATCTTCGTCAAATCCATCTGAAGCATTAAATAATCTGCCCATAGCACACCTCTTACTCTGTCAAAAACGATGATTATTATAAACTCTGATGCGGCATTTATCAAGGCTTTGACAATTGTCTTATCCTTATCTCACCGTCATGATAACAGCGCATCCCCGAACCGGTATCAAGTATGAGTCCGCCGTCATCCGATATACCCGAAACCCTTGCCGTAAATCTCTCCTGTCCGGAAAAATACTCAACACTCTTTCCCATAACGCAGCAATGACTCCTGTAACGCTCTATTGCTTCGGATATCAGCGCATTGTCATAGTAGTATGAAAACCGGCTGATGATACTTTCTGCTGCTGCCATAAGATCGTCTTTTTGCAGTCTTTTTTCAGGGCTTTTACCGAAAAGACTCGTGTAAACATCGCTTATCTCATCGGGAATATCGGCATTCTCATAAACATTGATGCCGATTCCGAGTATCACATAGCGTTCTTTGCCCGCCGGGTTAAATGCCTGTGCCACGATCCCGCCGGCCTTTTTATCATTAACGATCACATCATTGACCCATTTGATACCGCAGCTGACACCGAAGAACTCCTGTATCGCTTCAACCGCGGCAACACCGGCCATGACGGTGATCATAGAAAAGAGTTTTTCATCATTTGGTCTTAGAAGAAGGCTCATGTACAGATTCCCGGACGGTGAATAAAATGATCTGCCGCTTCTTCCCTGACCTTTTGTCTGTGCAGATGCAACAACACTTGTTCCTTCCTTTGCTCCTTCATCGGCCATATGCATCAGCACTGTATTGGTACTGTCAACTTCATCAAACACCCTTATATCTGCATCCATTGTCATCCTCCCCCTTTTCCGGCCAGATACAGTTCCTTATAGAAGCCGCCTTTTGCCATAAGAGATTCATGGTCTCCGGTCTCAATGATCTTCCCGCCTTTCATTACCAGTATCAGATCCGCATTGACAACCGTCGACAGTCTGTGTGCTACGATGAAACTGGTCCTTCCCTTCATCATCGTTTCAAAGGCCGACTGTATCTTCAATTCTGTCCGCGTATCTATGGAACTGGTGGCCTCATCCAAAATGAGCATCGGCGGAAGGTTCAGCATGACCCTTGTAATACACAGAAGCTGTTTTTGTCCTTCGGACAGTCCTTCACCTTCCTCTCCTATCATCGTATCATAACCTTTTTCCAGTCTTCGTATGAATCCGTGTGCATGCGACAACTTTGCCGCAGATATGATCTCGTCATATGTGGCATCCGGTCTTGCCATCTTCAGGTTATCCATGATCGTACCGTACTTAAGCCACGTCTCCTGCAGCACCATTCCGTAAGATCTGCGAAGACTTCCTCGCAAAACATTCCTTATGTCAGTGCCATCAACATATATACAGCCCGAATCAACATCATAAAATCTCATCAGCAGATTTATGATCGTAGTCTTTCCGCATCCCGTGGGGCCGACTATGGCAACTCTTTGACCGCTTTTGACCGATACGTTAAGATCTTTGATCAGTTCAATTGCCGGATCATACGAAAAGCTGACATCACTTATCTCTACATTACCGTTGCACTCCGAAAGAACTGCATCGTAATCATCACTTTCTTCCTTTTCATCAAGGATTTCAAAAACGCGGGCGGCACAGGCGAGCGCATTCTGCAGTTCGGAGATGACGGATGATATCTCATTGAACGGCTTGGTGTACTGATTGGCATAGGATAAGAAAACGGTAAGAGTTCCGACAGTTATCGTACCTGTGATATAACCGTTTCCGCTAAGAACAAACAAAGCACCGAAAAGCGCAACAAGCGCATAACATATCGCATTGACAAATCTTGTGCACGGGTTTGTAAGTGATGAGAAAAACACTGCCCGAAGCGATGATGAAGTCAGTTCATCGTTGATCCTGTCAAATCTCTCCAGGAGGTCTTCTTCTTTGCAGAAAGCCTTCACGGTCTTTTCGTTTCCTATCACTTCCTCGATCAACGCAGTCTGTTCTCCTCTTTGGACACCCTGCTTTCTGAACATCGCATATGTTCTCGAGGAGATAAACCTTGCTATAAAGATCGACAAAGGTGTGACAACTACAACGACAATCGTTATGACAACACTCATCGACAGCATGAAATACAGTGTACCTGCTATCGTCATAATACCGGTAAATGCCTGTGTAAAACCCATCAGCAGTCCTTCAGCGAACTGATCGGCATCCGCAACGATGCGGCTTACGATATCTCCCTTCGGATGTGAGTCGATATATGAAAGCGGTAGCATCTGCAGTTTTCTTATTGCCGAATTCCTGATATCCCTGACGGTATTGTATGTTATATAGTTGTTGATGATGTTCATCAGGAACTGGGATATCAGGACAAATGACGCAAAGATCAGAGCCTTGAGCAGGAACGAGATCAGCAGCTGTCTGTCATCTGCCATAAGGTCGATCGCCCTTCCTATCATGATCGGAACAAGCAACGTAAATACAACGGACACAAGTGCCAGAACCAATGACAGGATTATCATCAAACGGTAGCTGCCAAGATACTGCCATATCCTTTTGACAGTATGTTTTCTTCCGGTTTTTTTAAGTGCATCCGGATCGGTATTCAGATTACCTTTGGGAACAAAGCCCGATGTGTCCATAGCCATCAGCCTTCCTCCTTCCGGTATATCGATGTGTATATCTCCTTATAGACATCGCAGGACTCAAGAAGCTGTGTATGCGTACCGATCCCTTCGATGTTTCCGTCATCAACAACTAGTATCCGGTCACAAGCTTCAACACTCACCGTTCTCTGGGCTATGATGATGACCGTCGGATGATAGGACAGATTGGCGATATTCTCTCTGAGCTTTTTGTCAGTCATGTAATCAAGTGCGGATGAAGCATCATCGAGAATGAGTATCTCCGGTTTTCCGACAAGTACCCGTGCTATACAAAGCCGCTGTCTCTGACCGCCCGACAGATTACGTCCCCGCGCTTCGATCATGCCGTCCAGTCCGCCCTTTGACTTTACAACATCCGTACACACTGCCGCATCTACTGCTTCCATGATATCATCATCCGAAGCCTCACCGTTGCCCCACAGAAGATTATCCCGGATGCTGCCTTCAAACAACACGGCAGTCTGCATTACTGTTCCGACGTGTTTTCTAAGTTTTGCAATATCAATATCCCTGACGTTTATGCCGCCGACGAAGACCTCTCCCGCTGTTGCATCATAAAATCTCGGAATAAGGTTCGCGATCGAGGTTTTTCCGGACCCCGTTCCGCCGATAATGCCGAACGATTCACCCCGGCGTATCGCAAATGTTATATCACTTATGGCATCATCTGCACTTTCGTGGTATTTAAGCGATACATTCTTAAACTCCACCGCCGGTACTTTTGCATCCTCCAGGATATCCGCAGGATCATCGGAAACTGTCATGGAAACTTTGCGTTCAAATATCCGGCTGACTCTTTTTGCCGACGCGAGCGATCTGTTCATCGTAACGATAAGATTGGCAAACTTGATGAGCTCCAGAAGGATCTGTGACATGTAATTATAAAGAGCAACAACCGCACCGGTTGTTAAGACTCCAAGCCTTATCCGGTCATCTCCGGTTGCCACAAGCATCACGATCGCGATATTAACAAGAACATATGTGAGCGGGTTAAGGGCACCGGATACTTTTCCCGCAACAAGAGATATACCTGTAAGCTCGGAATTGTTCTTCTCAAACTCCCCAACCTGGGCATCTTCAAGAACAAACGCACGTATCACCCTGACTCCCGACAGGTTCTGTCTGACAAGCCGGAGGATCGCGTCAAGCTTTTCCTGTCCCTTAACAAGAAGCGGGATATTAATCTTCATCACAACAAAGATCACAAGCGACAGTGCGAAGATCACACCGACAAAGATCAGTGCGCTCTTTGAGTCTATGGTAAATGCCATAACCATGGCACCTGTTACGATAAAAGGAGACCTGAGAAACAGCCGCAGGAACATATTTACACCGTTTTGAAGCGTGTTTACGTCCGCGGTCATGCGCGTTATAAGAGTCGACGTTCCGATATGATCTATCTCCGAAAAGCCGAATGAAAGAATATGAGAAAAAAGATCGTGGCGAAGGCCGCGTGAAAATCCCGTGGCTGCCTTCGCCGCAAAATACTGGGCTGTAACCGACACCGCAAGCCCGACAGTCGCAAGACACAGCAGGATAACAAATGATCCGGTGATCACGGATCTGTTATCCGGCCGTATACCCTTATCGATCATACGGGCGATGACAAGAGGTACCGTAAGTTCGAAAACGGCCTCAAGCATCTTAAAAAGCGGTGCAAGTACGCACTCTTTTTTATAATCTTTTAAATACTTTAACAGTTCGTGCATGAAATGATGCGGCAGTTACCTGTATCCATCGGGATTGTGACTCTGCCAGTTCCATGAATCCCTGCACATATCAACTATATCATACTTCGCCTTCCAGCCAAGTTCACGCTCGGCCTTGGAGGCATCGGAATAACAAACAGCAATATCTCCGGCACGTCTTGGCTTGATCTCATACGGGATCGTGATACCGTTAGCCTCTTCAAAGCTCTTTACGAGTTCCAACACCGAAACGCCCTTTCCGGTCCCGAGATTGTAAATGCTCAGTCCCGACTTATCGGTTATCTTCTTCAGAGCCTTTATGTGTCCGCTTGCAAGGTCAGATACATGGATATAGTCCCTTACACCCGTACCGTCAGGGGTATCATAATCATTACCGAACACACCGAGCTTGGGAAGCTTGCCCACGGCAACCTGAGTCACGTACGGCATCAGATTATTGGGGATGCCCTTCGGATCCTCACCGATCCTGCCTGAAGGATCCGCACCGATCGGGTTAAAATAACGAAGCAGAACGATATTCCATTCATTATCCCCTTTGTATATGTCCATGAGGATCTGCTCTATCATCCACTTGGTCCATCCGTACGGATTGGTGCATGTACCTTTGGGACACTCTTCAGTGATCGGAATGATTGTCGGATCGCCGTACACCGTTGCCGATGAAGAAAAGATAAAGTTCTTCATGTTATGGTCGCGAAGTGCCGCCACAAGGTTTAATGTCCCGGTAATATTGTTATTGTAATACTCCCAGGGTTTTTCCACGGATTCACCGACCGCCTTTTTGCCGGCAAAATGGATACAGCAGTCAAAATCGTTCTCACTGCAGATTCTGTCAAGAAGCTGGCGGTCAAGTATATCGCCTTTATAGAACTTTGCGCTTTTCCCCGCAAGAGACGCAACACGGTTTAGCGCCTCTTCGGATGCATTCGAAAGATTATCGATGACCGCTACATCATGCCCCTCTTTTAACAGCTCAAGGACGGTATGGCTTCCGATAAAACCTGCTCCGCCGGTGACAAAAATGTTCATTATCTGCTCCCCCTTTGCTTTCGGTTATTATTTCTGAGCAATAGCCGCCTGTGCTGCTGCAAGTCTTGCGATAGGCACTCTGAACGGTGAGCAGGAAACATAATCAAGTCCGAGGCTGTTGCAGAACTCTACGGAGGAAGGATCTCCGCCGTGCTCTCCGCATATACCTACATGAAGTTTCGGATTAACGGGTTTTCCGAGATCCATTGACATCTTCATGAGCTTGCCAACGCCGTCCCTGTCAAGCTTTG
Source organism: Lachnospiraceae bacterium (assembly GCA_017432845.1). Taxonomy (GTDB): domain Bacteria; phylum Bacillota; class Clostridia; order Lachnospirales; family Lachnospiraceae; genus UBA2868. The sequence continues at coordinate 9,694 of JAFRIL010000020.1, forward strand.
TGAACGGGTCGTTTTCGAATATCTTTGTATCGTAGTAAGCATTTAAGAACTTGCCCGCATCATCCCTGGAGAATCCGTATGTCATCTGCGTAAGATCGTTTGTACCGAAGCAGAAGAAATCGGCATTTGCTGCGATCTCATCTGCGATAAGTGCAGCTCTGGGGATCTCAATCATCGTTCCGACCTCATATTCAAGCTTAAAGCCGGCAGCCTTGATCTCCTCATCAGCTGTTTCAACAACTATGTTCTTAACAAAATTGAACTCTTTTACATCACCTACAAGAGGGATCATTATCTCGGGCTTAACGCTCCAGTTCGAATGCTTCTTGGATACGTTGATGGCAGCCCTGATAACGGCTCTTGTCTGCATCCTTGCGATCTCAGGATATGTAACGGCAAGACGGCAACCTCTGTGACCCATCATCGGATTGAACTCGTGAAGGGAATCAATTATCGTCTTGATATCATCAACGCTCTTATTCTGAGCCTTCGCGAGCTTTTCTATATCAGCCTTCTCTGTAGGAACGAACTCATGAAGAGGCGGATCGAGGAAACGGATCGTAACCGGATAACCCTCAAGAGCATCGTAGAGCTTTTCAAAATCGCTCTGCTGGTAAGGAAGGATCTTGTCGAGAGCCTTCTCTCTTTCTTCTACCGTATCCGAGCAGATCATCTCACGGAATGCATCGATCCTGTCACCCTCGAAGAACATATGCTCCGTACGGCACAGTCCGATACCTTCGGCACCGAGCTCTCTTGCCTTTCTTGCGTCATGAGGTGTGTCGGCATTTGTACGAACCTTCATCTTGCGATACTTATCGGCCCATGACATGATACGGCCGAACTCTCCGGCAATAGTCGCATCGACCGTTGCGATAAGTCCGTCGTATATGTTACCTGTAGTTCCGTCTATGGAAATGGGATCGCCTTCCTTGAACTCTTTTCCTGCAAGGGTGAATGTCTTGTTGGCTTCATCCATTGCAATATCTCCGCAACCGGATACGCAGCACTTACCCATACCGCGGGCAACAACAGCAGCATGACTCGTCATACCTCCGCGAACGGTAAGTATACCCTGTGCAGCCTTCATTCCCGTGATATCCTCGGGACTGGTCTCAAGTCTTACAAGGACAACCTTCTCTCCTTTTGCGTTCCATTTTTCCGCATCTTCGGCCGTGAACACGATCTTACCGCATGCGGCACCGGGCGATGCTCCGAGACCCTTTCCGAGAGGTGTTGAATTCTTGAGCACCTTCGCATCAAACTGCGGATGAAGGAGTGTGTCAAGATTTCTCGGATCTATCATTGCAACCGCCTCTTCTTCGGTCTTCATGCCCTCATCAACAAGATCGCATGCGATCTTGAGAGCGGCCTGAGCGGTCCTCTTTCCGTTACGGCACTGAAGCATGTAGAGCTTTCCGTTCTCAACCGTGAACTCCATATCCTGCATATCATGGTAATGCTTCTCAAGGATCTTGCAAACCTTGATGAACTGCTGATATGCTTCAGGGAACTGCTTCTCCATCTCGGAGATCTTCATCGGTGTACGGATACCTGCAACAACGTCCTCACCCTGTGCGTTCACAAGGAATTCGCCCATGAGCTTCTTCTCACCTGTTGCGGGATCTCTAGTAAATGCAACACCGGTTCCGGAATTATTGTTAAGGTTACCGAATACCATCGGCATAACGGAAACTGCCGTTCCCCAGCTGTAAGGAATATCGTTGTCACGACGGTATACGTTAGCCCTCGGGTTATCCCAGCTTCTGAATACGGCCTTAATTGCTTCCTTAAGCTGTATGATCGGATCGGTCGGGAAGTCTTCATCCAGTTCCTTCTTGTACTCGCTCTTGAACTGCTCGGCAAGTTCCTTAAGGTCTTCGGCTGTAAGATCTACGTCAAACTCCACGCCCTTCTTCTGTTTCATGGCATCGATAAGTTCTTCGAAATGCTTCTTGCCGACACCCATGACGACATCGGAGAACATCTGGATGAAACGTCTGTATGAATCATATACGAATCTTTCGAACTTGGGATCGGGATTTGCCTTGATCATGGCCTCTACGACTTCCTCGTTCATTCCGAGATTCAGGATCGTATCCATCATTCCGGGCATTGATGCACGCGCACCGGAACGTACGGAAACAAGGAGAGGCTTGTCGGGATCACCGAAGTATTTGTCGTTGATCATCTCGATACGTCCGACAAATTCCATTATCTGTCCCATTATCTCGTCATTGATCTGTCTGCCGTCCTCATAATACTGTGAGCACGCATCGGTCGTGACCGTAAATCCCTGGGGAACGGGAAGACCGATATTGGTCATCTCGGCAAGGTTTGCTCCCTTTCCTCCAAGGAGGTTACGCATCTCAGCGCTACCTTCCGTAAACAGATAAACCCACTTTCTCTTTCGTAAATTCATTCTCTTTCCTCCTGATCATATTGTTTTGATACTATTATTTTTTCGAATTCAGAATGAAAACTTCTCTTCGAAATAGGCGGCCAGTTCGTCGATCTTAATCCTCTCCTGCTCCATGCTGTCACGATCGCGGACCGTTACGGCATTATCACCCTCTGATTCAAAATCATATGTCACGCAGAACGGCGTTCCGATCTCATCCTGTCTTCTGTATCTCTTACCGATGTTTCCTCTGTCATCAAACTCACAGTTATACTTTTTGGAAAGCATCGCATAAATCTTTTCGGCACCCTCGTTAAGCTTCTTGGAAAGCGGCAGCACACCGATCTTGACTGGCGCGATCGCCGGATGGAAATGAAGAACAGTCCTCATATCGGGCTTGTCTTCGGTACCGATGTTCTCCTCATCATATGCTTCGCACAAAAATGCAAGTGTTACACGGTCAGCACCGAGAGACGGTTCTACTACGTAAGGGATATACTTCTCGTTTGTCTCATCGTCAAAGTATTCCATTGACTCACCGGAAGTGTTCTGATGCTGGGTCAGATCATAATCCGTTCTTGAAGCTATGCCCCACAGTTCTCCCCAGTCGGTGAACGGGAATGCATATTCTATATCGGTCGTATGATCACTGTAAAACGACAGCTCCTCAGGATCATGATCGCGAAGTCTTAAGTTGTCCTTACTGATACCAAGGCTTGTCAGCCAGTCATAGCAGAATTTTCTCCAGTATTCAAACCATTCGGTCTGTGTGCCGGGTTTGCAGAAGAATTCCAGTTCCATCTGCTCAAACTCTCTTGTCCTGAATGTAAAGTTTCCGGGTGTGATCTCGTTTCGGAATGATTTTCCGACCTGACAAATACCGAAGGGAACCTTCTTACGTGACGTCCTCTGTACGTTCTTGAAATTGACGAATATACCCTGTGCCGTCTCCGGGCGAAGGTATACGATACTCTTGGCATCCTCGGTAACTCCCTGGAAGGTCTTGAACATAAGGTTGAATTCCCTGATCTGAGTGAAGTTATGCTTACCGCATGACGGGCAGCAGATCTTATTATCACTGATGAACTTTTCCATTTCCTCGTGCGACCAGCCGTCCACTGAAGATTCAAGCTTTATGCCCTTCTCGGCAGCATAATCTTCGATGACCTTGTCCGCGCGGAATCTTTCATGGCACTCCTTACAGTCCATAAGCGGGTCCGAAAATCCTCCGAGATGTCCCGATGCGACCCATGTCTGGGGGTTCATGAGTATCGCACAGTCAACGCCCACATTGTAAGGGCTTTCCTGAACGAATTTCTGCCACCATGCACGCTTAACGTTGTTCTTGAGTTCGACACCCAAATTGCCGTAGTCCCATGTGTTCGCCAGCCCTCCGTAAATCTCGGAACCCGCATATACAAATCCGCGGTTCTTTGCGAGTGCGACGATCTTGTCCATTGATTTTTCCATTTCTCTCTCCCTGTTATCTATTCCAAGATCAGGTAAGCCAGGCCGTCCGATTCGGACAATACCCTTGCTTCCCTTGAATCAAGTACATCTACATTTGCCGAAACATAAGCTATATCCCGGAATGTTTTGATCCTGACATGCTCGGACAGTATTATTATATCCTTGTCCTTCATGCCCATTATCTGAACCTTTCCGATCTTATCTCCCGACTTGGTGCCCTTTAGCACGACATCCATCGTATAACCGTTATCGTATGCATCACTTATCGTACCGACGAACAGTTTTTCTCCGATAAACCTTTCATAATCCGAAGGTCCGTTAAAATCAAGATCAACATATACTTTGGAATCGGCAAGTTCTATCTTTTTCAGCCGGATCTCATCGGATCCGATAGACTCGTTATATTTGCTGACGGAATCATTGAACTCAACGGAAAGCTCATTTATGTCATAGTAATCCTTGTCAAAAGGCTCGACTATATTCTCGGTCACTTTCCCTTTTCTGGCAACTCGAATAGTAGTCTCATCAAAATCCTCTTCTTCCGAAGAACATCCCGCAAGAGATAACAACGCAAATACAAGTATGAAGATTTCAAAAATGCGTTTGTTCACAACCGTCCCCCGACATAAGCAGTGAATAGATTATACTCCCAGAGTGCCCAAAAAATCCAGACTTTTAAACTTTCTGTCAATAAAACGCCGTCTGTAGGTATCGGCAACTTCCGTAAGCTCCAAAAGCACGCTGTCGTTTACTGCAAACGTATAGAGCTTCTCAACGGGTGTATTTACTATAAAGTTGATCGCATATACAGCCGAATCCGACAGTTTCCTGTCAGCCGGGATCCCCGGAAATTCCCCGTTGACGACCAGAGCCTTCATCTCATAGATTACTTTAACGAGCCTGTTATCAAGTCCCTTGGCACATATCGCCCTTATCGACTGAAACAGCAGCTTTAGCATAGCCGTCTCATCATTGTTCTCTCTTGTATAATAATCCGCAAACTCAAGAAAATACATGCCAAGGCAGGCGCCGTCGAAATCCCGGCGAAGTTCCTCAAAGTAATGGGTCACACCTGCATCTATAAGATTATAGGCGCTTCTGCCCTCAAACATCTTAAAAGATCCGAAACAAAAACACTCCGTCGAGGCCAGAAGACGCGATGACTGGCGTCTGGCACCCTTGGCAAAAGCCGTGATCTTGCCTCTTTCCTTTGTAAGGATCACAACCCTTCTGTCACTTTCCGATACCGGGGAAGATGAAAGTATCATGCCCGTCAGCGTCACGGGACCGGTTGAATAATCAGCCATCGGTCAAATCTTTCCTGTCATATCCGTAGTTCTTCAGCAGTATATCCGAATCCCGCCAGTTACTTCTGACCTTGATCCACAGCTTGAGGTTTACCTTCTGCTCAACCAGCTTTTCGATCTCATATCTTGCCGCGCTTCCGATCTTCTTGATCATGGCACCGCCTTTTCCGATAATGATACCTTTGTGTGACTCCTTCTCTACGATCACCGTGGCGTCAATATTAACGATCTTCTCCTCATATTTCATGGATTCGACCGTTACCGCGACCCCGTGCGGGATCTCGTCATCAAGGCACTTGAGTGCCTTCTCCCTTATCAGTTCCGCCACTATCTGCCGTACCGGCTGGTCAGTCACGGTATCCTCGTCAAAGAACGGTACACCTTCCGGAAGATAGTCAAATATTACGCTTACCAGTTCACCGACATTGTCGCCGGTAAGTGCCGATACGGGAACTATCTCCTTAAAATCACCAAGCTTTCGGTATGCATCAACCACCGCCATAAGCTCATCTTTCGTCTTTTTGTCGATCTTGTTGATGACAAGTATAACGGGAACTGTCATTGACGACAGCTTTCGAGCGATCTCTTTGTCGGCAGGCCCTATATATGTATCTGCCTCAACGAGCCAGAGTATGACGTCGGCTTCGGCGACTGTTTTATTCGCAGCCTTCATCATGTACTGCCCGAGACGGTTCTTTACTTTGTGTATCCCCGGAGTATCCAGGAACACGATCTGTCCCCGCTCATCCGTATAAACGGTCATGATACGGTTTCTCGTCGTCTGGGGCTTGTTAGATGTTATCGATATCTTCTGCCCTATGATATAGTTTGACAGTGTTGATTTTCCGACATTGGGCCTTCCGATAACAGCCGCAAATCCGGAACGGTTACTGTGCTGATCCGTTGCCGTCGCCCTCCTTGGGAGTCTGATCCGCCTTTGCGGCAGGCTTTGCCGCAACGTTGGACTTTGTTGCCTTCTTTTTGCCGGATGACTTTGCGATCTTGATTATAAGCTTGACGATACCGAAGATTATCACAAATATGATCGCAAGTATGATCAGCAGGACAAACAGCATCGGAAGTAGGGATACAAATCCGATTATGAAGTCCTGAATGGTTTCCCATGCCTCGCTGCAACTGTCAAGGAAACCTTCGGCAAGCCTCTGGGCAAATGATTTTTCCTCAACAGGTTCGGGTGTATATTCCTTGACCTCACGCACGTTCAGGTTGACCGTCGAAAATACGACCTGGTTGTTCATCGTGCGCAGTCTTGATTCGTAACTTTCTATCTCATAACGCACCTGGGTAAGGCGGTTTTCGAGTTCGATTATGTTTTCAAGCGTATCTGCCTGCTCAAGAAGCTCATTAAGCCTTTCCTGTTCGATCTTAAGCGAATCCCTGTGTGCTTCGGTGTCGGCATACTGCAGAGTGACATCTTCCGCGGACTCATTCTTGCTCGTTATGTTCGAATGTTCGGCCACTTCCGACACAAAGAACTCCAGCTTTGTTGCCGGGATCCTCGCAACGATGAAGGCGCTTCTTTCGTTATATGAATCGTAGGAATTTCCGCTGATATCGGTTGACTGAGCATATCCTCCGAGTGTCTCGATCTTGTCGGTTATGTTGGCGATGAACTTGTCGAATTCCCTTGTCTCGGCAGACATGTTGACCGTCTTGATGAGTTTGCGGTTGGAATTTGCCATTATCTCGGAATCCGAGACACCTTCCGCAGATTCCGGATCGGCCGAGTTTCCCGCCGTAGTATCATATGCCTCCTCAGTGTCTACTGCTGCTTCATACAGATCGTCGTTATATGCATAATCAGCGGTACTTTCTTCTCTTGCCTCCGCCACAGCTGACTGTTTGCTTTGTGAAAACATTCCGGAATCCGATGATGAACTGGATCCGCATCCGGCAAGCACCCCTATGATAATAACAGCTGTTATGATTATTTTTCCGGCTCTCTTTCTCATAA
>JAFRIL010000214.1 GCA_017432845.1 Lachnospiraceae bacterium
AGAAGTTTTAAGTCATCAAAGATCGTGGTGTTCGTGATACTCATCATGATCATATCCGGAGCGAAACTGTCCATATCCGAATACAGATCTTCCATCGATGCACCTTCGGTCTGGTAATCCCGAAGCTTGACTTCATAACCTTTCTGAAGAAGGATCGCGGCCCCGTATCCAAGGTCATTGCACGCACGCATAGCCTCAGCCGATGCATCCTTTATATTCTGCTGACATCTGTCCTCACCGCGCTGGAACAGCATTCCCGGTGGATAGAACAATAATACTTTCTTCATTTTTCACCCTTTCTGTCGGAAGACTTCTTAAGGCACTTATACAACAGATTTAATGCTTCTTCGGCCGACCGCTCTCTTACCTGACGACGGTCGCCGTCAAACAGGAATTTTTTCACCTTACATTTTCCTTTTACGAAACATCCTATATATACGAGGCCCACAGGCTTCTCATCTGTTCCGCCGCCGGGACCCGCTATCCCCGTAACGGAAATTGCGGCATCCGATTTTGCCGCCTTTGCGGCACCTTCTGCCATCTGCTTTGCACACTTTTTGCTGACGGCTCCGTATTTTTTGAGTGTCGATCTTTTGACTCCGAGAAGCTTTACCTTGGCCTTGTTGGAGTACGTGATAAAACTTTCGTTAAGCACATTGCTCGCGCCCGGAACATCAACGATCTTTGAACAGACAAGTCCTCCGGTGCAGGACTCCGCCGTTGCGACACTCATTTTGTTATCATCAAGAAACTGTACGATCTTTTCTTCTTGGGTCATTGATCATCCTTTTTGGATCCGTTGAGATCTTTTAACAGGTTTATGTTCTTTGCGATGTAATCGATCATCGAGATGATCGTAAGCGCAAGAGCTATCCACATAAGAAGTGCCGTGAGCAGATCGAATATCCGCAGGTTTCCGATCATGAACCCGACCATTATCATCTGGAATACCGTCTTGAACTTGCCCCATTTGCTTGCGGCGATCACAACACCATCGTCTACGGCGATCAGCCTGATCCCGCTGATGACAAATTCTCTTGCGATGATTATGATAACGATCCAGGCAGGGATGCGCTCAAGTTCAACCAGACATATAAGTGCGGAGCACACGAGGAGTTTGTCCGCAAGAGGATCCATGAACTTTCCGAAGTTTGTGACAAGCTTATACTTTCTTGCGATCCTGCCGTCAAACAGGTCGGTAAATGCGGCGATGATAAACACCGCAAGAGCGGTCCATTTACACCATCCTTCGCAAGGTGTCCCGTTTACCGGGACCAGCATCAGTACCACAAATACGGGCACCGCGAGCATCCTCATGACTGTCAGTTTATTGGGAAGATTCATGTACTGCCTCTCCTTCCAGATCGTAATCTTTGGCTCCGGTGATCAGAACATCGATCATATCACCGGTTATAAGTTCGGTATCGGACAAAACGAATACAAGTCCGTCGATATCCGGGGCATCCTTATAACTTCTTGCGACGTACACCCCGTCTTCGGGAAGATATCCGTCAACGATGACGCGAAGCACCTTGCCCGTCATTTCCCCGGCCTTTTCAAAAGCTATCGCCTGCTGGAGCTCGTAGAGCTCGTCACGCCGTGCTTTGGCCGTTTCCTCGTCGACCCTATCGTTAAAATCATATGCCGGGGTTCCTTCCTCAGCCGAGTATGTAAAGATTCCAAGTCTGTCAAACTCCGTCTCATTGACAAACCTGTATGTCTCTTCGTGATCGGCCTGCGTCTCACCCGGAAATCCCGATATGAGCGTTGTCCTTATGCAGATATCGCTCATACTGCTGCGAAGTTTCGAGACGACGCTTTTTATCTCATCTGCGCGGGTCCTTCTTCCCATCCGTTTTAAGATATCATCGGAACCGCTCTGTATCGGCATATCTATATAATGACATATCTTTTTGTTGGTTGACATAATCTCGATAAGCTCATCAGTTATCTCTTCGGGATATGCGTATAACAGCCTTATCCACTGTATGCCATCTATATCTGATAGTTTACATAATAACTCAGGGAGTGATTTTCTCCCGTACAGGTCCACACCGTACAGAGTTGTCTCCTGGGCGACGAGTATAAGTTCCTTTACGCCCTTTTGGGCAAGATCTTCTGCCTCTTTAACAAGGTCTTCCATCGGGTATGACCTGTATGATCCTCGGATCTTCGGAATGATGCAGTAAGTGCAGTTTTTATCACAGCCCTCTGCGATCTTGAGATACTCGTAGTGTCCGGGGGTGGTGATGATCCTGTCATGTGATTTTCGCTTTGGCGAAGGAACATCATTACCGTTTATCTTCAGGACATCCTTTACAGCCTTAACGATATCCCCGATACCTTCCGGATCGATCACGGCATCGACTTCGGGGATCTCTTTTTGTATCTCTTTGCGGTACCTTTTTGCGAGACACCCACATACAATAAGAGCCTTAAGTTTGTTATCCTTAAGGCGCGCCATTTCAAGAACGGTATCAATGCTTTCCTGTTTGGCATCGAGAATAAAGCAACATGTGTTCACGACGATCACATCGGCTTCATTTTCATCATCGACACTCTCAAATCCGGCATCGGATAAAAGAGCGATCGCATGCTCGCTGTCAACAAGATTCTTATCGCATCCGAGTGAAACAAACAGAAGTTTCATGGTGTTATTCGTTGGCGAGTATCTTGATGTCACCCTTTTCAAGTTCCTCGATCGCAACCGAAAGGGGCTTTTTTGAGTCTGCATTTTTGATGGTCGTGGGGCGGCCGTTTACAAGCTGGCGGGCTCTTTTGGATGTTGCCATAACGATCGAATAACGGCTGTTGACTACGGGATGTTCTCCCACTTCAACCTCGCTGTTGGCTACTTTCATAAGATCACTGTAAGACGGATGTAACATTTCAATTCTCCTTTTTCCGGTTCAGGTATTCTTCAAATTCCTTTTTTTTGTCTTCTATGTAGTCGCGGTTTCTTGATACCGCCATGTGCTGGCATTTTACGATCGAATTGAACAGCTCGACACTTTCTTCAAGAACATCATTTACCATGAGATAATCATATCTGTCAACCACCGTTATCTCAAAACCCGCTTTTTTCATGCGTTTTTCGATGATCTCTTCAGTCTCGGTGCCGCGGTGCAAAAGTCTTCGGTGGATCTCTTCAACGCTGGGTGGCATAACAAATACAAGTACCGCATCGGGATATTCGCGTTTGATGTTAAGCGCCCCTTCGGTCTCGATCTCGAGGATAACATCCTTTCCGGCCAAAAGCTGCTGTTTTACATACTCACGCGGAGTTCCGTAGTAATTGCCGACATAGTTGGCATATTCGAGGAGCTCGCCTCTTGCGATCATCTCCTTAAACTCTTCTTCGGTCTTGAAGAAATAATGGACGCCTTCCTCTTCGCCTTCGCGCGGAGCACGCGTTGTGGCCGAAACCGACAAGGCATAGTTATCGTATCGGCTGAGCAGTTCCTTAATGATCGTTCCTTTGCCCGATCCGGCAAAGCCCGAGAGGATTATAAGTATTCCGGTATCATTCATATCTTGTGCAGGTAGCTCACTCTATGTTCTGGATCTGTTCCCTGACTTTTTCTATATCGGTCTTTAAGTTAATGGCTATGTCGCTCGTGATCAGATCGTTTGCCTTGGACAAAATGGTGTTGGCTTCCCTGTTCATCTCCTGAGCTATAAAATCAAGTTTTCTTCCGACACTACCGCCTTCGGTAAGAATGTCCCTGGTGGTACCTATGTGGCTGCGAAGCCTAACAATCTCTTCGTCTATGCATATCTTGTCGGCATACAGAGTAACCTCCGACAGTATCCTTGACTCGTCGATCGATGAATCCGCCAGAAGATCGGCAACCTTTTCGTACAGTCCTTTTTTGTACTCATCTATTATCTGCGGAGCACGCTTTTCGATATCGTCTACATATGTCAGCATCGTGTCGAGTTTGTCGCAAAGATCCTTCTTCAGATTCTCGCCTTCTCTTACACGTGCCTCGACAAACGCCGTCGCAGCTTCCCTGATGACCTTCTCAAGATCCGACCAGATCTCGTCCTCGTCAACATCCGCTTCCTCAAGTGAGAACACCTCGGGATATCTGGACAGCGTCGACAGTCTGACATCGTTTTCAATGCCGAACTCTTCCGCCATTTCCTTAAGATGCGAATAATACGCTCTTGCCATATCCTTATTGTACTTCAGATTGAAATTGTCCTCGGCAAAATCTTCATATGTGATATAGACATCTACTTTGCCGCGCTGGATGTAATCCTTGAGAAGTGTTCTTACGGATGCCTCAAAAAAGCCGAGCTTCTTCGGCATTTTGATCGAGCAGTCAAGATATCTGTGATTAACGGCCTTGATCTCTGCCGTGAACCTGCGTTTTTCGTCTGAATATTCAGAACGGCCGAAGCCGGTCATGCTCTTTATCATGTTACACCTTTTAAATAAGAAAATCTTTATACATTATAGGCAAACGCGCCCTCAACGTCAAGACTGAGACAGGGGGACGGTTCCTTAGTCTCAAATA
>JAFRIL010000215.1 GCA_017432845.1 Lachnospiraceae bacterium
CACTGGGGGTTGAGGCTTATCTTGGAGATGTAGCTCTGGGCGGAGCCAGAATATCCGATGAGCAGCACGTACTTGATGTTGTAGCCTCTTCTCCACCAGAACATCATCAGAGCGCGCATCATGTTTCTTACTGCCGTCTCGAGGCAAATGCACACGCCCCAGAAGATAAATATCATCTGCCTGGAAAAGTCCGGCTGGTTGATCAGATACAGCACCATCATGAACAGCAGTGCACCGATCGTGTTGGCCTTGATAACGTTGATCAGTTCGCGCTTTCTTCCCGAAGCGCGTCTCGTACTGTACAGATCGAGCTGGGAATACAGGATCAGATATCCCGGAAGCAGGGCGTAGAGCGCTGCCATGTACGTACGCATGGGAAGACCCTCGTCATACAGAAGGAGCCCGCTCTCAAACTTCAGATAATAAGCGAACAGGTAACTTCCGACTATGACGAATCCGTCTATGATCTGCGTCAGTCTGTTTATGAGTCTCTGATTATCTCTTATCATGGTAATTACGCCTTATCTAACCGCATATGCGGCGTATCATGTTCATCCACAATTCAAGCTGTATCAGGCAGTATCTGCCGGTATCGGACAGCTTATGCTGCGGGCGCGCACCGCTTTTGCAAAGCGAAAATCCCGCCTTTAAGCCTGACAGGTAGTCCCCGATATATCCTTTTGCCGCAAAAAACGCGGCCTTTATAACTATCCCGACGACTATGAACGGGATATTTATGATGATCTGTAATACCGGCATGTTCTTGTATATGACATATATGCCGTTTGCAGCAGCCTGCCGCACTTTATACGGGTTGTGACGCGTCCCTGTCGTACCGCTTCCCGCATGATATACGACTGCCTTCGGGGCGTAGCGGTTCTTATAGCCCCTGATCTTTGCCCGGTAGCCGATATCAACATCCTCTAAGTACGATACGTGCGCCTCGTCAAAGCCTCCGAGTGCCTCTATAAGGTCCTTACGGTATATGGCAGCCCCGGCACATGCCGAAAATACCGCTGCCTCCTTAAAGTATCTGCCGGCCGGCGCATCCTTTCCCAGCGAGAACGCCCATCCGAGCGCGCAGTAAAGGTCTCCGGCGCTGTCAATCCTGTCAGGATCGTACATCTGAAGCATCTTGGCGGCAACGGAGAATGTATCATCGCGACCTGATATCGCATCAAAAAGCTCTTCGGTAAACGTCGGGGATGCCTTCGTATCATTGTTAAGAAGTATCACATACTTACTGTCAGATGCAGCAATCCCGGCATTTACCGCACGACAGAACCCGTAATTGCCATCAAGTCTTATGACCGTAACGCCTTCATATTCTGCTGCTGCCTTATCGGACCCGTCGGTCGAGCCGTTATCGACAACGATGATCCGTGCCTTCATGGTCTGGCACATAAGGCTGTCAAGGCAGTCCCTGATGTATTTCATACCGTTATAGTTCGGTATCACAATGCAAATGTCGGTCATACGCCTCTTCTCGTAAATATGGCCTTCGGGGTGTAGTAAATATCGTATCCGTCCTTCAGTCTTACCCAGTCACCTGACGTCGAAAGTGCACTTCTGCGAAACAGCACGCAGTCATTGGAATAGCCTTTTACCAGCCTGTCCAGGTTGGCCCGGTGCATATATCCCGAAAAATGCCTGCTAAGTCCGGCATACATAGGTACCATATTTCCGTCGGCATCAATGTCAAATCCGGCGCTTTCCACCTTTTTGTCGCGTCCGATTATCTTGCCCGTGACCGCACCGACATTCGGATGTCTCATGCATCCCATCATATCCGCGATATACTCGTTGTTAAGCGGCATGAGCGATGAGGACAGCACCATGACAAACTCGCTGTCAAGCATCGCGGGGTTCAGATCCTCCGTCGCAACCCTCATGACCGGACGGTGATATCTTTCATATCCGATCCTGAAGAATCCCAGATCCGGCGAATCGGTCACCTTCGCGTTTATCCCCTGTCTTTTAAGATGATCCTCAACGGCCCGCTTTCCCGCCTCGTAGGCGTACAGCTTGGCATCGGGATTTTCGGCCGTGGAATCGGCCGTACTCCTCCAGTGATACAAAACCTTCGGGATATGCAGTATCTGCTCGCGAGCAAGACCTTCCGTACAACGCAGTATAAAATCATGATCCTGGGCTCCGTCGTATCCCGGCCTGAAACCGCCCACGCTCTTGGCAATATTTGTATCGGCCACAAAAAAGTGGCATATATAGTTGTTCGTAAGAAGCAGTACCGGGTCAAAATCAGGCTTTTCGTGAAGATCGAAGTACTGCCCTCCATCCTCCGAAACCTTGTCCTCGTCGGTATATACCGCCGAAACCTTTGTGATGGACTCGGCAAGCCTTCCCTCGTTTTCCTTCTCTTCGATCGCGAACATTATATCAAACAGCGCCGTGATCTCCAAAAGATCGTCATGATCGAGGAGTCCGACGTAATCACCGTGAGCATGATAGAGCGCCTCGTTGGTGTTTCCGGCGATCCCCTTGTTCTCGGGAAGCCGCACATACACGACCTTTTCCGATATCGCACCAAAGTGGTCACGGCAAACAAGCGTGTAATCTTCCATAAAGGCGCGCACAACCTCGCGTCTTGATTCATCACGACTGCCGTCTGCGATTATAAGTTCCCAGTTGCCGTATGTCTGCTCACCCACGGATCTTAATGTCCCGGCGAGAAGCTCCGGGTCAGTCTCGTAAACGGGAACAAGTATGCTGAACTTGTACGGGTGTTCAAAAACGTGGTTTTTCTGGGCGATAATTGTCGTATCATCGACAAAGGGCGGCTCGTAGTCCTGCCCGGCACGGTCAGAGTCCGACAGTTTCTCCATCGCCTTTTTTACCGAACTGATCAGTCCGTTTCTCTTATAAAAGCTTAAACCTCTTTTTATATAATTCCTGTTTGATGACATTTTTTCAGATCCGTGTATCCTTAAAGGCCTCAAGTTCCTCGGGGGTGCCGAGAACATGCACATACTTTTTATCCACGAGGCTGATCCTTACCTTCATTCCAAGCTTTATCATGTGATTGTAAAGCGGAGCAACGTATTTTTCGCCCTTTTCAAGGTTTGCACCGCTTCCGTAGTAGCTTTCATACATCCTCTCATACAGACCGCATGAGGAAAAATAGTATGCCCCTAGCGTACAGTTGTCGGAAATACGCTGCTTTTCCCTGACCTCTATGGCATCACCCGCATCATCGGTCAGTACAAAGCTCCAGTGGTCGCCCGGCGCATTAAAACAGGGGATAAAGCCGTCGCCTTCGATATCTTTGCGCAGCATACCGCCTTTTTTTACATATGTGTCTATGTTATAGATAAGGAGCTCATCGTCCTTTTTCCAGTAGGGGGCGGCAAGCTTTGCCGTTGTTGCCTGCCCGTCGGTAGGCTCATCAAGCTCTATCACCTTAATGCTTTCTTCGGGAACATATAGGGCTGCCTCCTTGCGGATAAAATCAGCCGCATTATCTTCCCGTCTTACAATAAAAAAGATGTCGCTACCATCAAAAAAGTCCGAAAGGCTTTCCATGGACCATGAAAAGAGCGTTCGTCCGTGGGCTTTTATCTCATATTTGGGCTCGCTGTATCCGGCTTTTTTGAACCTTTCTCCAAGGCCGGCCATTGTTATCACTATCTGCATCTGTCTCTTCCCACGATCTCGTCAAGCTCTTCAACTGACTTATCCAGAAATTCCGAGGGTCTTACGGTCCTGTCATCGACATAGAACCCGTGATGGCCCGGCCAGGGCTTGCCGTATACGATCTCATCATACGGGATCTCCCATTTATCAAGCCACGCAAGGAGTATCTTGGCCGTCTTCGCATTGATAAGCCCGATATTTCCGTTAAACGAATTCATGTTGCGGCTTGTCAGGATCACGATCTTTGCCCCGCCGCGCTTATATTCGCGTATCTTCTCAACCATCTCGGGATAAGGGACCAGGTCCTCATACCGCTCGTCTTCCTTTTTGATGGGGCACAGCGTCCCGTCCACGTCAAATACAAATGTCAGATCTTCATACATCACTGTTTCTCCAGACTGTCCATTATCGCCAGGGCATTCATGACAAAACCGAAGACCTTCTTGGGCCTGTCCATATGAAAGGGGAGCATGGACAGGAACAATGAAGTCTCATACAGCCTTACCAGGGCAAAATCGATCCCCGCCTCCTCAAGGCTTTGGCGGAACAGTTCCACATACTGCCTGTTGTCGGCATCGACCGTAACCCTTGCCTTCATGTTCTCATCAAGGCTGATCTCATACAGATCGCTGTTGAAGAAATCATAATGCCCGCATATTGAATGCGAAAGCTTGGCGATATCGTAGTAATTATCCATATAAAGCTCATCTTCACTTGTCGCGCCCTTAGGGTCGATCAGTATCATGAGCGAATCTGCATTTGAGTACAGGATATTGGAAAAGCACAGATCACCGTGGCTTACCGTTTTGACGTGATCCATCGCAACACTTAGCCTCATCCTCTCGTACAGGCTTACATATCTCTTGACGATCTCGTCGATATCGGAGTATGGCGTAAGGCTCCTTATGGCTGATGAGAGATCCTCATAGCCCGGCATCTGCTTAAGCTGCCTGATCCTGTCGTAAACTTTTGTCACATACAACCGCTTTGCCTCGTTCTCATACTCCATTGAGGATACTTCAATACTCTTCCGGCTTGACAGGAATGCGAACAGATGCCGCAATATCTCCGAAAACTCAGGCAGGGATATGGAACCGTGCACATATCTTATGGCAAGATCGGTCATAAAATAGCGCTGCATCCTGTAGCTTGCCTCATCCCCTTCCTCCTTCAGGTCAAAGGGACGTACGAACCACTGCTTCATATCGTCGGGAAGGAGCGAGTAGAACGTATACTCGGCCTTTATCTTGCTCTTTTTATCGGATGACTTGACTACGGTGTACCCGTCAGTCGTCAGACGGTTAAAGAACCTGGCATCAAATCCTCCGGTTATGAACGATCTGAAATTTGCCACATCGGACAGATCGATAAAAGCATCACTTGCTATCTGCGTGAATCCTTCGACCACATCATCCGAGGGCGAGGAGAAGAAAGCTTCCTCATCTTTAAAGATAACGCATGCAATTCTATTCCGATGTGTTATTTTATAGTTCTCGTGTGCATACCCCGCTTTGTATACAATCGTCTGCAAAGCCTTTGGATCCGCTATTCCGAAGTCAGAGTAGTATAGGATAACAGGTGTGTTTTTTAATCTTGCAAGTTCCCTTGATCCCGCCTCGTAAAACCCCGACACCTCATTCATCGGAGCAAAAACATCCCTAACTCTTTCCTTTAAGGTCAGTCTTTTATATATTGTCTGTCCGAATGATTTGTTCCCGGTGATCTTGGCTATATCGCGTCCGGGTCTTCTCGAATCATCGTAAACAATGGCTACCTGTGGCATATCCCATCCTCTGTGCTGATCCTAAGATCAGTTGTTTTTGCTTCGTTTGGAAACGATAAGGTATCTTATCGTAAATATCACTGTAAGAACTGCTATCACCGCTGCCGAGCACAACGTGTACAGCCGCTTTGTATCATATTCGCTGCCGGATACTATCGATTCTATGTAGATCCCGAAATCCGCCACTGAAAAGGGGTGTCCCATGATCTTTGTAAAAAGTCCCAAAACGCCTATCTCGAGTATCCATGCCGCGAGCGAAAACAGCAGAAGTATCCCGTAGCGCCCCGTAACAAGGCCATTCGCGTACCGGTAATAACCGCCCGCCTTCTCGAGGGCAGCAAGAGCCATCATCGACCTTTTTGAATCCCTTGACGTGATGATATACCTGTTAAGGAACGTATATGACGGCAAAAAGACCCTGTAAGCCATAAGCACAACGACGAGAAAGGCCGTAAGAAGCAGTGTCGGCACAGTGACTTTTCCGGAAATAAGCAGCTGATACGGCAGCAGTATCATAACGAGCGCAAGCGTATCAAAGAACCTGTCGATAAGTACCGAGAAAAATCCCGTCCGAAATCCCCCGGATATCCTCGAAAAGGCTGCTACGCGGTATATTTCCCCAAGCTTATAGGGGATCAGCAGGTTTACGAGCGTTGTCCTAAGGTAGGCAGGTACAAACCTGTCAAAAGATGTGCCGCTTTCCATCACGATAAGGTAGAGCCTCATCATCTTGATCAGATGAACGCACAAAAACAGTACCGTGACCGCTATCGCCGCAACTGCTATCATACCGGATCGGCCTCATATGCTTCTATGATCTTATCCCTGTATTCCCCCGTGATCACCGCAGGATCATCGTAATAGTCCTTCAGCATGCGAAGGACCTTTACTGCCTGGTCGGCCATCTTCACGTTTGATACCTGGTCTTCCTCAGTCCAGCTGATCGGATAGAACTTGATATCATGTCCCCAGTACTGGGCAGCCATGATCATCGTATAGTTGAACATCAGATTGTCGGGAAACTTCTCGTAAAACCTGTTTTTTATCATCTCCACCGAGTAGATGTTGAGCCCCGATCCGAGATCGTATATCCTCCTTCGCATCACATAGGCGAACAGAAAATCATACACCAGATTCCCGAATGTCCTAAATGCCGAGTATCCCTTAAGCTTTGAGCCGCGCATGAACCTGGCCCCTAAGATACAGTCGTGCTTTCTGTAGTACCTTCTTGCCAGAACCGGCAAAAAATCGGATATCTGTCCCTGATCATCCCCGTGAAGTACCAGAACATGCGTATATCCGTGCTCTATGGCGTATGAGAAAGCCACCTTGTGCGAGCCGCCAAGGCCGTAATTCTCACGGTTTCGAAGGAGCGTTACGGGCATGTTGGCGTGAGCGTGCATGTAGTCAAGAACTGCCTGCTCGGTATTGTCGGTACTTTGGTTATTTACAACGATAACCTTGGATATAAAGGCCATTATGGCCGGATCCAGCTGGTCCAGCACCCTGACGATCTGCTTTTCGCAGTTATAGGCCGGTATGAACAAAAGTATCCTGTCAGTAGATTTCGTCAATGTTAAGGTCCTCCAGTCTTAGCGGTTGTTCTCTTTGCGCGGATTCTTCATCGACTCCCTCCGGAACGATATATCCGCCGTTCTTGTAGTCATAAACGATCATTTCCTCGTTATGGTTCGTATAGTATGCCACGGATTCGGCAGCCTTTATCCCCACCAGATTAAGCACATGCTGGTTATAATGGTACTGGTCGCGCATATATTCGGTGGAAACCCTGGTAAGTATCGTGGTGGCGACCGCATAATAGCCGCTCTCGCCGCATATCTTCATCTGCTCATTAATGATCGGAAGTAAGATGTCACGGTAATCTATCGTCCTTCCCGGCATTATAATGAACACTTTCTGCAGGCCCCCGATAAAGAACGGGCGCATTACATCATCAAGGCCGGTCCCGTATACGGCAGGATCCGTCCCCTTGATACCGTCCGACTCACCGTGAAGCCAGACAACGTACATGTGGCCTATTGTATATCCGTTACTTCTGAGATAGTTCTTGGCCTTCTCGAATCTTTCCGATACATCCGCAAGAACACCGGGCGTGGTCCAGTCACCGATGAACGTTGCACCCTTTGACATCGAGACCGCGATGACCTTCCTGCCCGTCAGTTCGTGATATTTGTTCACAAATGCCGAAACAAGGGACCCCTTCTTGGCTCCGGGATACTCACTGATTCCCGACGGGTTGTTCTCATTTACTCCGAAAGGCTCCGTTATAGGGTAGAGTCTTGTCGGATCGGACACGGCACGAAACTCCTCACCGGCATCCGGAGATACATACGGGGCCGCTGAAGGATCACCTGCCGCTCCCGACATGTTGGACTGCCCCATGAAGAATATGAGGTCGACATCCTTGTCATTCTTCTTAACCTCTTCCTTGGGCTCTTCATCTTCGTCTTTATCTGCCGAAGGAACAGGTGTTTCTTCGGCAGAAGGCGTCGGCGTCTCCTGCGCTTCCGGCGCAGGTGTCTCTTCGGCCGGCTCCGGATTTGATACCTCAGTAGTACCTTCCTGAGGCTGCGTGGCAGTTCGTATGTCCTGATTTTGGCCGCAGGCGGCAAGCAGCAGTACTATAGCGGCAAATGCCGCAAATATCCTGATCCTGTTCATTATCATCCCTCATCCTTCTTCTCCAGAGTCATCTTCCTGGAAATAAAGTTATATACCATAACAACGCCGGTCGCGAACATCTTTACACCGGCTGTGACGTAGTCCGGGAATCTGTCGACGATATCGGGAAGGAAGTGCTCAAAACCGCGCACTCCGAAGAACATTATCGCCGAGTTGATGCCCATGCCTATAAGCGATAACAGCAGAAATATCGTAAACTCCTTGGTGCGGTTCATATCGTCCCGGCGCTCGAAAACGAACTTCATGCTCATAAAATAGTTGTAAACAAGCGATATGCAGAATCCGAAAACGCTTCCGACGGTCGCAGCCGTTGCAACCTGCATTCCTATCGTCCTGCACAGTTTCGAGACGATCAGCGTTATCACAAAATCTATGACAAACGAGGTGCCCCCGACAAATCCGAACTTTATTATCTGGGCAAACAGCTTCTTATTCATTTTATACATCCCCTGTTTTATTAATACTTTTAAATCCAATGACCGTAAGGACGGCCGCAAACAGATAATATGTTATACCGGCAACAAGCTTTGATACGGCATTTTCGTCAAATATACGAAGGACGAAGTAGAGTATTGCCATAAGTACCAGGTACCATATGAACATCACCCTGGTGCTGCGCCGCACCGTGCCTATATTGGAACTTGTGCCCTCCGGCATACCCTGTGCAGTAAATACGGCCGCTGCCGCGGTATATACGAAAAAATCATATGTCCTGTGGTATGTCATCACGAGTGACCACAGTACAAGTATAGAAAAAAGTAGTGCTCCGCGATCTTTGGGGATCCTTACAGCCAGATATAAAAGCACTGCCGCGATCACTGCCGCTGCCGCGAATGAATAGCCTCCCTTTATGAACACTCCGAGGTCGAGTCCGCCTTCCGATACGAGGACCGATGCAACCTTAAGCGGCGCCGTTATCATATAGATAAAGCTCTTACCAAGCCAAAGTGCTGCGATGCCTGTAAGCACGATATGTATCGCAACGGATGCGGCAAACTGTCTGTTCCTTTTCCTGAATATAAAATACAGGGCAAGCGGCGCGGTAAGAGTGTACTTAAAGTATGATACCGCAAGGCAGATGCTCATAAGGACGCCTTTGTCGATATCCGGCCTGTCTGCCGCCTTCTTATCGATATATACAGCCAGCATGAAGAAAAAGAACGAAAACAGCGTATGCTGTCCGACTCCGAGCTGGTTACGGTAGGGTGTTCCCGCGATCATCAAAAGAGACAGTGCCGCATAGTCAAATATGTCCGTATCTTCAAAAAACGTCCTGCGAAGGAGCCATACGATACCTGCCGTAAACAGAAGGTTTAATGCCATCCATATGATCTTTGCCGTATATGGGGAAAAGATGGTCATCGGAAGCAGTAGCATAAGGAGTGATGGGAACTGGTTCGCCTCCATCTTCTGCGTAAGGCCCCTGTCCGTAAACATCCTGTAGAACTCTCCCAGCGGCTCGATATTCTCCGCCATCTTGGGGTCTTGTGACAGTTCATAAGGGTCGAGCCTCATCGCAAAAGCCTTTGCGGCATCCCACTGGAAATCCTGTGAGAACTGCACCGCGTTCTCACAGCCCTTAATCACGGAGATCGCGGCAAGGGCTGTAAGGATTGCGATAACGGCAACCTTTAATACTCTATTTTCCTTCCATCTGGCTAACAACAGCATCTTTCAATCTTTCAAGCTTTTTGTCCGCATCCTCAAGATCGCGGCCCTTTATTCCCATGTAGAACTTGATCTTGGGCTCGGTTCCCGAAGGTCTTGCACAGCACCAGCTGTCATTTTCCATGTCAAAGTACAAAACGTTGGATCTAGGAAGGCCCGACGGGGATACCTGCCCTGTAGCAAGGTCTGTAACCGTATCCTTCAGATAATCCCTGAACTTTGTGACCTTAAGGCCGCCGAACTCCTTGGGCGGGTTGGCACGAAGCCTGTCCATGATGGCCTTTATCTGCTCGGCACCGTCTATACCCTTAAGGGTTACGGTATGAATCCCCTCTTTGTAGAATCCGTACTGTCTGTATATCTTCTTCATCTGATCCCAGACCGTGATCCCGTTGTATTTGCACCATGCGGCAACTTCGCACAGACACATGACGGCAACTACGGCGTCCTTGTCTCTTGCATGGGTTCCGGCAAGACATCCGTAGCTCTCCTCAAGGCCGAACACATACTCATAGTCGTGATTTTGCTCGAAGAGCTTGATCTGCTCGCCTATATACTTAAATCCGGTCAGGACCTCGATAAGCTTTACGG